>NC_021183.1 GCF_000389635.1 Clostridium pasteurianum BC1 | reverse complement strand
TAAAACATTAATCATGCTTTGAATTTCATTAGCAAAATTTATTAATTCAGTTTCTTTTAAATTTTTCAAATCTATTTATATCGCTTCATGTTTTAATACTTAATACGTTATAATTAAAGAATATTCTATTTCTAAATACACAAGAAAGGATGTGAAACTTGCTATAATGAAAATACTATCAAATATAGCAGATAATTATGCTTTAAATAATTTCCACAAAAAATACAGTAAAAAGGATCAGTTTAATTATGATGAGGAGGAAGTCAATAAACTTAATAGTGATTTCTCAAAGTTTTATAAAAAGCCTATATTACCGAAAATACATTATGAAAAAGATACAACTAAAAATAATTACGAGATAGGAAAAATAAAATTTTTAAGTGAAGTGGAGAATGGAGACAGTAATAAGGAGGCTTTATTTCACTATAGAAAATATTTGGGCACAGATAATAATATAAATATTATTTTGATACATGGTTGGAAATCTGAAACTCTTCATAGATTAGATAAAATTTTTTTAGATAGTTTTATTGAGAGAAGGTATAATATTTATAGTTATGTACAACCTTTTCACATGGAAAGAACTCTAAATACATCATATAGTGGAGAATATTATATAAGTGCAGATGTAAACAGAACACTAAAGTCTGTTCAGCAATCTGTAAGTGATATTAGAGCTTTAATAAGTTATATTAAAACTGAAAAAGAAGGAAAAATTATAATCATAGGTTTAAGCTTAGGGGGAATAGTTTCTAATTTGTTAGCCGAAACTGAAGAGAATATTGATGGGGTAGTATCACTTTTTTATGGTAATGATTTATCATTTACAGTATTTGAATCCGAGGTTGGAAAGTATATAAAAAAAGATTTTTTGAAAAATAATTTTGACTATAGTTTATTAAAAAAAAGTTGGAGTATTATCAATCCAAGCTTAAGGAAACCCGTGTTAAATCTTGATAAAATACTACTTATATCTGGTAAACATGATAAAGTTGTTTTGAATAAAAATACAAATTTGGTGTGGGAGAACTGGCAAAGCTCAGAAAGATATATATATAATTGCGGTCATTCCGGAACGGTGCTTTGTAAAAATAGACTTAGGAGAGATGTTTTAAAATTTATAGATAAGAGAGTGTAGTTTATGGTAATTGTAGGTATATTATTATTGTTAGTGGCATTAATAATTATTATTAAGGATTATAAAACTGAATCAACTATATGGTTGTCAGCAATATGTTTTTTCACTGGAATCGGGACGTTAACTGTTGTTTTTAAAACATATTTTACGATATATCTTATACCATATTATAGCTTTACTCAAGAAAGAATAAACTTAATATATCAAATAGCTGCTGTCTATATGTCACTTGACTACTTCATAGTGCCTTATTGTATGTTACTTTATGGATTATCCCATACAAATATAATTCATAAAGACAAGAAGAAAATAATATATCCTATTTTATTAATACCAGCTGTTTTAAATTTTATATTAGTACCAATAAAAAACAACTTTATGAAGACACCTGCAGAACTGATGTCGTATTTTAAAGTATTATCAATATGGTCTGTGCCATATATTTTTGGAGGACTTATTTTCTTAGTTTACTCTTATTTTAAAGAAAAGTCTTACTTGATGAAAAAGTATAAGTTTAAAACTATAGTTATTCTCGCTCCATGTTTTTTTTACACAGCGTTGTCTACTATAATATTTAGAGCATTTGGGATAGAAAACACTTGGCAATACTTTACATTTTTAATTCCTATACAGTTTATGGAATTTTTATATTTTGCATTTAAATATGGAGTTTTCGGTGTGAAAATAAGATTTCACAGGTATAAATTTGCGTTTGAAAATAGTTTAGATTTTGTATCTGATTCAACTATTGCACTAAATGAGAATTTAAGTGTTATTGAATTTAATAAAAGATTTAAAGAAAATTTCCTATTAAAAAAAACAGATGAAAAAAAATATAAAAATTTTGATGATATTATTAATGACAGTAAATTATTAAAGCATAAAAATAAACTCTTAAATTTAATAAGTGAATCTAAAGATAAAAAGATAAAGAACTTAGAGATAGTAATAAAGAATATATCGGGGAAAAAGTATTTTGCAGTACAAGCCAATCCAATAATTATAAATAATGAATACCTTGGTACAATTCTTGTATTTAAAGATATCAGTGTTCATATAGAAAATTTAAGGCTTATAAAAGAAAATCAAATGCAATTAATTGAAAAGGAACGTCTTTTATCTTTGAACCAACTAATAGGAGGTGTAGCACATAATTTAAAAACTCCACTCATGAGTTCTTCAGGAGGAATTGAAATTATAAAAAGGGATATAGAAAGAATAAATCAATATACTAAAGATAATAGTCAAAATGATATTAATATAAAAAAAACAATAAATGAGGTTAATAAATGGAGTGATAGAATTACAGAAAATTTGATTTATATTTCTAATGTAATAGATGCAGTTAAAGGTCAAGTTACTCCTTATGATAAAGATAATGAAGATTATTTTACGATAAAAGAAATAGAAAAAAAGATTATGATATTAATGGATTTTCAGATCAGAAAAAGTAAATGTAAATTTATAAAAAAAATAAAAATAGAAAGTAATTATAAAATTAAGGGTGATATTAACTCTCTAGTTCAAGTTTTAAATAATCTCATATCTAATGCTATAGAATCAGTTTCAGCTAAAGAAAATGGTACTGTAATTTTCGGAATATATAAAGAAATAAATAATGTTATTTTTTATGTAAAAAATAATGGCGATAAAATACCAGAAAATATACAGAAAAAAATATTTAAACAGATGATTACAACTAAGGGTAAGAACGGTACTGGACTTGGATTATACATATCTAAATTAATAATAAAAGTTATGTTCAAGGGGAAAATATATTTTAATACAGATGATGAAGAAACAATTTTTTATGTAGAACTACCTTTAAAGGACATGGAGGGCTGAAAAATGAATAAAGGAATAAAAATAATTGTAATTGATGATGACGAAGGACTTATTGAAGCTATAAAAGATAGCTTTGAAGATAAATATTATATAGAGGGCTTTACAAGCTCTAAAGAGGCTATTAAGAAATTGCAAAAAAAGAAATTTGATATATTATTATTAGATTATTATGTAGATGAAATGAATGGAAAAGAAATAGTTAATGAAATAAGAAAAACGAATAAAGATTTATATATAGTTTTGATTACAGGGTATGGTGAAGAGATCACAGGAACTGAATCATTAGAAAATCTAAATATACAAAATTATTTTGAAAAAAGTGGAGACTTTAAAAAGTTAATAACATTCATAGAGGGAGTAATAAAATCTATAGATTTTTTTAATAATAAATCTTGTACAACTGCTGAAAGATTAAAAAAATTGAGAAAAATTAACAATCTAACTCAAGATGACATAGCTAAATATTTAGGTATAAACAGAACAGCTGTGAGCCAATATGAATCAGGTGAGATACTTCCATCTACTCAAAACATTATAAAATTAGCTAAATTATATAATGTTACAACGGATTATATTCTTTGTTATGAACTTGATGTAGAAAAAAAATGATATTAAAAGGGAAATTGGTTACATGAATAACATTATTCTATTACCACCTATACCACATATAGTCAATAAAGACATTATTCTTCTAGTGTCTTTATTTTTTCATTTTTTGAAAACTATTGACACGTCAGTTAAACTGACATATAATTATATTAAGGTAAGTTTAACTTACCCAAACGTTGCTAAAATAATAAATGAATATGTGAAAAACAAAAATGTATAAGTGAAAAGGAGGGAATACAGGTAAAAAGGAGGGAATACAAACAAAAAAATGATAAAACTAACAATGTTAAGACTTGAAAGAAATTTAACACAGGAAAAATTAGCAACGTATATAGGAAAAAGCAGAAGCACATTATCTTCATATGAAAATGGGAAAATTATTCCACCTTATAAAACTATCTTAAAACTTAAAAAAATACTAAATTACTTTGAAGATGATTTACTTAATGAAGTAGGCTACAAAAAATAATTAAGAAAGTCAAATAATTCAGTATATAGACACAGGTGTATAAGGGGTTAGAAGTGTTCCCAAAAATCAATAAAAAATGTTGCAAATGGAGGAATGTAAATGTCGGGTAGAAAAATAACTTTTAATAAAGAGAAATCAATCGAATTATATAAAAGTGGATTAAAGTACAAGGAGATAGCAGAGATATTAAATGTAAATGAAAACACTTTAAGATCATTCTTTAAAAGGAATGTAATTAACAATAATGAAATCAATTCTAAAAGGCTAGAGAATAAAAAATCACTCAATATAGATAAAAATAATGACAGTGCTTTTGAACTAGAGCATAGTAATTTACTAAGTGCAGATGATTTAAAAGAACTTAGAGAAGAAAAAAATTACGGTATAAATCCAAATGAAAGTGTTGGTACTTACTCATTTTTACTTTGGAATAGGCAGTCTTATAAAAAGGGCAAAAGAAAAAAATTCATATTTGATGAAAATAGAGGAGCGATAACTAATGATGTGCCATCAAGTTATTGATAATAAAGAATGAAAACTGTATTGATTAAAAGATAATCAATACAGTTTTTTATATTAAAAAAATTATTTAAATTTTAGGAGGAATTGAAATGAAAATTAAAAATTTATTAAAAAAATTACCAGTGATTACAGCAGGTGCAGGAGCTTTTATTACAGCAGGAACACAATATGCTTATGCAGATGCAAACGGTGCCTTAAATCAAGCTAAAGACAATGTTATAAACCAAATTAAACCTATAGTTAATACAGTTGTTGTACCTGTCATAGACGTTGTTCTTGTTGCTATTTTGTGCGTTCTGATAGCTAAAGCGGTAGCGTCTTACAAACGTGGTGTAGAAATAGAGCTTTTAGGAATAATCCTAATGGTTGCAGGAATTACACTTGTAACTACATTCCCAGTATGGGGTTGGGCTTTAATTGGATAATAATATAAAAAAAAGACAGGTGATTCTTTATGATGGATATAGTCTTTACTTATCTTAAAGATCAAATTATTGGTATGGCAGGAAAAGTATTAACATATATGACTAATGCCTCAATTGATCTTTTTAGCAACAATCTAGTAACTAATATTCTAGCCCTATTTGACTTTATAGGGCTTATACTGCTTGCTGTAGGAATTCTTTTTGCCATTGCTAATGTTTATATCGACTACTTAGAAAGTGACTGTATAAACGTTCATTTGCTTATTATAAACATCATTAAAGCTATTGTCGCCTATACATTTATACGTGTAGGTGCTATAGCTCTTTACGATTTAAGTAATACAATTAACACTTATATATCTCAAATTGTATCAACACCTGATTATAATACTCAATTATCAACTATAAATACTGTGCTAAATAATCTTGGTATTGGATTGATATGGACTCTTTTAATTGGCATAGTAGCATTATTTGCAGTTATAACCTGCTTAATAGGGCGTGGTGAAAAACTTAGTATTATAAGTTAAAATAAGAATTAGAATTTATATCTAGTTCTTATTTTTTTACTAACAAGGAGGACGTAATGCTAAAGAAAAATATCAAAAAAGAATTTAAAATTATATCTTCTACTCTTGATGATTTGGTACCCAAAAATCATTTGCTCAGAAAAATTAACAATAAAATAGATTTTTCATTTATCTATGATAAAGTAAATAACTTATATTCACCTAGGGGTAGGCCTTCTATAGATCCTGTAGTTCTAGTGAAAATAATACTTTTAGCATCTTTATACAACATAGATTCTGAAAGAAAACTACTAAATGAGATACAAGTAAATTTAGCATATAGATGGTTTTTAGGAATAGATCTTGATGAAAAAGTACCAGATAGAACATCTTTATCTAAAAACAGGAATGGAAGATTTAGAAATTCTAATTTATTTCAAGAAATATTTGATGAAATCGTTAGACTCTGTATAAAAGAAAATATAGTTGGTGGGAAGCTATTATTAACTGATTCTACTCATATTAAAGCTAACGCTTCAAAAGAAAGACATGAAACTATATTGCTTTACGAAGGCCCAAATGAGTACAATAGAAGACTTGATCTTAGAGCGAAAGCTCTCGCTTATAAAGTTAAAGAAAATAATCCAAACAGTAAAAGGAATACTTTTGGTGGAGATGCAAAAAGTGAAGATTATCTTGTTAAAGAAAAAATGCAGATTAAAAGCATTACAGATTCTGAAACTGGATATTTGGGCAGACCAGGTAAACCGAAAGGTTTTCACTATCTTAATCATCAAAGTCAAGATAGTAAATATGGGATAATTACTGATGTTTATGTTACACCTGGCAATGTGAATGATTTCATACCTTATATAGATAGATTAAAAGTTCAACAAGAAAAGTTTGGTTTTAAAATAGAAGAAGTTGCAGCTGATACTGGATATGATTTTCCACAAGTTCATTGGGGTTTAGATCAGTTAAAAATAAAGGGATATATAAGCAAAAAAGATACTGAAGAAAAAGATAAAGGAAAAGTATTTCCACCAAGTAAATTTAAATATGATGAATTTAATGATATTTTTATATGTCCTAATAATAAAATACTTAGATTTACTAGTGTTAATACTGGCAAATACAAAAAAAGAAGCTATTCTGCTAAGCATATTGATTGCCAAAATTGTTCTTCAAAAGATAAGTGTTCTCCCTCTAAAGTAGCTAGACGAATTGATATTAGCTTTGATAGAAAATCTATGAATAAAAACTATAAGCTTATAGACAGCTTTAGATATACAGAAGCTATGACTTTAAGAAGAATTTATTGTGAAGGTAATTTTGGAATAATGAAGGAAAATCATAATTTAAGAAAAACTAGAAAAAGGGGCATTAAAAATGTATTAGAACAATGTCTCTTTTCAGCATTGGCTTTAAACATTAAAAAGTTAATAAAGTACAGTAAAGGAGAATGTAAGGCTTATATAAAAGCCTTAACTATTCAATTTATTACTTAATTTAAGAAAAAAAGGTAGCATATTACATGGATCTTGTAATGTACTACCTTTTTCAATTGAGTTTTTCACCACGCCCAGCAGTTGTGTTGATTTCAAAAGAAATATATTCTAAATGTGATTCAGAACTAAGTGGTGGAAATATAATAATATTTTAGCCAAACATACGACTTACAAGCCTTTACAGGATGTTATAGAAACACTTAAGTGATATTAAGAATTCTTAGAATTAAAATTTTAAAAAAGTGTTGACTCTAACGCTACGTCATAGTGCAATATATAAGTAGAGCTTAACTATATTGACAAAAACTCACAGCCGGCGGAGTGTTAGATAGTAGTGATAGCTCTAAAATCAAACTTTGAGGTGCAGTAATGAGAACAGTAAAACAAGTTTCGGATTTGACAGGAATAAGTGTGCGTGCACTACATTACTACGATGAAATCGGATTATTAAAACCAAGTGAAATCACAGAAGCAGGTTACAGACTTTATAACGAAGAAGCTCTTGAAATCTTGCAGCAGATTTTATTTTTTAAAGAACTTGATATTCCTTTGAAGGAAGTTAAAGAGATCATGGCTAGTGTCCACTTTGATAAAATGCAAGCGCTAAAAAATCAGAAAAAATTGCTTATTTTAAAACGCAATAGATTGAATGGTTTAATTGAGCTTATAAACAAAACATTAAAAGGAGAAAATACAATGAGTTTTGAAGAATTTGATATGAGTGAATATTTTAATGTATTGGAGGAATTTAAAAAAGAGCACGAGGATATGGTAATTAAATACCATGGTAGTGTAGATAAATATAATGAATTTATTGAAAAATGTAAATCTAATGAAGCTAAGATTGCTAAAATGGCTATAAAGCAATATGGAAGTATTGAAAAATATACTGAAGCTATTAAAAAGAATCTTAGTAATATGCCAACTATAATGGAACAAAATGATAAGTTTAAAAAAGATTGCTTGGAAGATAAGCATCCTAAATTAAAAGAACTATATAAAAAGCTTGTATCTGATTTAAGTAAAGATCCATCTTCAAAGGAGATTCAAGAAATTGCTGAAGAAATAACAGATACAGCTAAAAAAGATTATGAAATTTTCAAAATGGATATGGGAGACGATAATTGGTACTATATGGTGCAAAATTATTTATTAAATCCTGAGTGGATAAAAGCAGTTGATAAGAAATATGGCAATGGCACATCTAAATTTATCGGAGAAGCCCTAAAATTTTATTTGGGAGATAAGCAGCCTAAATTAATAACACTATATAAAAAGCTTACATCTGACTTAAGTAAAGATCCTTCATCAAAGGAAATTCAACAAATTGTTGAGGAAATGGCAGATATAACTAAAAAATATCATGAATTTTTAAAAATGGATATGGGAGATAACTATTGGGGTTATATGGCAGAGTCTTATTTATCAAAACCTATGTATATAGAAGTTACTGATAAGAAATATGGCAGTGGTGCATCTAAATTTATCGGTGAAGCATTAAAATTCTATTCTGAAAATAATTAGGATTAGGAAGTATGAGTTCCACACAATGGTAATTCTGTTAAATTGGACAGCTTAATATTAAGTTGCCCAATTTTTTGTTTCCAATAATTAGTTCCATCAGTTATAAAAACGTTTATTGCATATTTATTAGTTAATATGTATAATAATACATATGGTTATTATTATTTATATAAATTATTGTAATTCTATAAGAAGTGTTGATATTAATGGAACAAATCAATCTAAATCTTAATAATATTATAAAAGTTACATCGGCTTTATGAATTAAGTTTTATTTAATCTATACAGGGGGGAAAAAATGGATTTAAAGATTTTTTTACAAGAAAATAAGTATATCGATTTTTCATCTCAAATTATTCAGAGCAAATCACATGAATTATTTAGAAATATAAATAGTAATACAGAAAAGGCTAAAATAGCATTTGAATATGTTAGAGACGAAATCCCACATTCATTTGATATACAAGCAAGAATTATTACTGCAAAAGCATCTGATGTTCTAAAATATAAGACTGGTATTTGTCATGCAAAAGCTAACCTTCTTGCTGCTTTATTAAGAACACAAAGTATTCCAACAGGTATGTGTTTTCAGCACATTACATTAGCTGCTGATGATTCTATGGGTTATTGCGTACATTGCTTTAATGCTATTTTTATTGATAACAAATGGATAAAAGTAGATGCCAGAGGTAATACGAATGGAAAAAATGCACAGTTTTCTTTAGAAAAACCATTACTTGCATTTCAAAATCGAAAACAATATGATGAATATTTTTGGAATGGTATATATGCAAATCCACATGAAGATACAATGACTATGCTTGAAGGTGCAGCTACAATACAAGATATAATAGAACATATACCAGATTATGTTATTGATGAGCCAGATATTATTGAGCAGGAAAACTTTAAGGCGTGCAGCCAATAAAACTGATTGGCAAAAGTGATGAATTTAAACTAAGATGACATTTTTGTTGATGAAGAACGCCGATTCAACACAATAGATATTGTGTTGAATTCACCAAATAAGAGCGAAGCATTGATATATAAAGCTTTGCTCTTATTTTTTTGCCTTTAAAAAGTAAATTTGCAAAAATTAATTCCACATAATATAATATATATTATATTATGTGGAATTAATTAAATGCGGTGGAGCATCATAGAATAGGTACTTATAAAAAATAAATTTGTAAATAAAAGGTAATCAAGTTTAGATATGAAAAATAGAGTGAGGAGTAAATTTATGGAAAGAGTTGAACCTATAAGATCAGAGAAAAAAATTAAAGATCTGAAAAAGTATCTTTTGGGATCAGGAAATATGAGAAATTATGCTTTGATTGTTCTAGGGCTTAATACAGCACTTAGGATTTCAGATATACTTTCATTAACCTGGGAAGATGTATATGATTTTGAAGAAAAGGAATTTAAAACTCATGTTTACATAAAAGAGCAGAAAACAGGTAAGGACAAAAAATTTCTTTTAAATAAGAATTCCATAGATGGACTTTCAAAGTATAAGAAGAAACTTAAAGATATAGATTCTTCAGACTATATATTCAGCAGCCGTAACGGACAAAATAAAGCCATAACAAGATATATGGCCATAAAAATAGTAAAAGAGAGTTGTTCAGCAGTTGGAATAAAAGAACATGTAGGATGCCATTCATTAAGAAAGACCTTTGGATATCATTCATGGAAGAAGGGAGTGCCTGTTCCGGTGCTTATGGAGCTGTTCAATCATTCTACCCAATCAATAACCAAGCTTTATCTTGGGATCTCACAGGATGATATTGATGATGTTTACCGTCTAGTTGAATTATAAAATATTTTTGACTTTGTGAACTATGTATCTAAAAAATTATCCTACAATTGTAGAAATAATTGGGGTGGAGGGAGCATTTTTATCATGAAGTGCAAAGTAAATGGTAACTGTTGTATGATTTAATGCTGAAAAATAGTATAAATATAAACATTTTACAAAAATCTGTTGTATAACATTGAAATCAGGTCAAATTACCAGTAATCATTTACTTTGCCCCTGGTTGAAGAGATGCTCACATTACCCCATAAACTAAAAATTTATTAGTTCAATTTGTCTTTATTAATTTCACCAGCAATAGTTTGTCTTAAAAAATCTATTTCTTCTTGAGTTAAATATGGACATTTCCTTTTTAATTCATGATTAAACATATTAATCTTATTATCAATAACATTAGTAGCTATTTCTTTTAATCTAAAGTGTTCTTCAACTATATTCCATATATTCAAAGCAAATTTCTTATCTTCATTATACTTTGTTATTCCTATATTTTTAATTAATTCATTATTTTTTAACTTTATAAAATTAATAATATGGGTTGATAATATAGTAATAACAACACCTATTATGGAAATTATTGATTTTATAATTATAGATAATACTTGATTATCTATTTCTTTTAACATATTAATCACTCCATCTTCTTAATAATATTATTAAGAAATTTAATCCTTATTTTTTTTATCTATATGTTCTCTAATTATAATAATATTTTTTTTTACATCTTCTATTGCCTCAAATTCCTTTGTTAAATTTAAAATTATATTTTGATAATTTTTCTCTCTAATCTCTTGATTTAAGTCCCTTTTTTCTTGAGCTTTTAAAATATAATATATTAATATTACAGATAATAATGCCCATATTCCCTGAGATGCAGCTAGTTTTAATACATCACTTTCCATTTTGATTTAATTCACCACACTATTCAAGAGCTACTTTCCTTAAATTATTTAAAGCCCTGTTTTTTATTCTATTTACAGATTGTCTAGATATATTTAGTTGTCTTGCTAAATCAACTTCCGACATATTATAAATAAAAAGTTTATTTATAATATCATGTTGATATTGAGATAGCTTGTCTAATAAAGCGTTTAAAAAAATACAATTATCTATTAAATCTTGACTTTCTTCTGTTGTATTTTTTAAAAGAATATTTATATCTAATTCTGTTTCTTTATTAGTTATCTCTATATGTTTCTTAGAGAGTCTAATATATTTATGTCTAATAGAAGTATTAATATATCCAATTATATATTGTTCTTTTTTCAAAGCATCATTTGTGAATATAGGAATAGCTCTTATTGTTTCTATTAAAGCTATTATTAAATCGCTATTTGCACCATCATAATTTAGTTTTCTACTATATTTTTTTATTAATGGATTAAATTTTTCTATAATAGCTAACATAGAATCCTTATTGTCTAATTGTGCTTCTTTTACTAAATTAAATAAATTTCTCATAAAACCCCTCCATTTTTTATATTGATACTATATAAGAAGGAGTTTTTGGTATTATTTGTAACCTGTTTTTACAAATTTATTATAATTAAATTAACAAATTAATTTAATATAATAGTAAAATAATTTACTATCATATTATAAAAATAATGTTAAATCTAAATAAATTTGATTTTATGATATTTGTTATATGAAAGAATAATCATCTAAAATCAAAACTTAAATGGATAGTTAGATTCTTTAATGAAATCAGAAACAGATATATATTGAGGTGTTATCAATATTGCTTATAGAAACTACATTAAGAGATATGATTAATAAAATATTTAATTTTCACTCATCCTAATACAATAAATAGTGAATAATGACATAATTATATAAATTATTGATATTAAATAACATTTAATTTAAACCTTTTACACAAAATCTTACCTTTTGTGAATATATGGCTTGTAAATGGCCATTTTACTTATTTTTATACAGTAAATAATGGTTTGAAGCTGTTTTTTACACGAATCATTGCTATATCTCAATTCAAGAAAATGCTAATGATTCTCTTATTAAAGAGTTATTAATTTGCAGAAATAGTGTTAAAAAAGATAATATTCAATGAATTTATAAGTATACTCAAAGTAATGTACCTATTGAGATTATTTTTAAAACTGTAAAAGTTGCTTAAGGGGAACTCTAAATATATACTGTAAAAATTTGTATTAAAGTTCCTTCATTTATAATTATAAATAAAGGAACTTTAACTTTCTCTACACTTCTTTTGAAGGTTCTATTATCAGATTTTGTAATTTAATGTTTTTATAATATTACTTTATATGGTCTCATCATTTCATTATCTTCATGGTCTATTATATGGCAGTGCCAAACGTATCCTGGTCCAAGATCAGGCCTGAAAGGATACAAGTTAACACCTGGCGAAGTGTCATCAACCGAAGTGTCCTGTGGAGCAAAACGAACCCTAATTGTAGTAACTTCTCCAGGATTAGCTTTAACAGTATCCTTCCATCCATCTTCGTTAGCTGCAGGCAAGGCTGGATTACCCTCCAGATATTGTGTAGCAGGTAACACAGTAGTTGGGCTATTAAATGGAGGAGTGCCGTTTATTGCTATCCAGTCAGTTTTATATTGTTCAGCCTGGAAAGTTTGACGCGCTACAACCTGAGATTGTACAAGATGCAAATGAATTGGATGTGCATCTGGAGTTAAGTTAACTATTTCCCAATCCTCAGTTGAACCAACCTTTGGAAGTTCTGAAATTGGTGCACTCCATTTTTGACCATCAAGAAGAATTTCCACAGGCCCAGCAGAACCCGTTAATTCAATTAATACAAGAGTTCTTTTTGGGGAATCGCTTTTTAGAGCCGGAATAGTGTTAAGCCTTGCTGGAAGTACAGATGGAGAAACTGCGGGAACATCCAACACAGTAAACTGCATAATTTGCCCAACGGTCTCAGGATCTGCGGGAGTCCCTGTAGGGAATGGGGCACTTGCATCATTCCCAAGAATAATCTTGTCTCCCGCAGCAACTCCGGAAAAGTCCACAAGTATATCAGCACGTTCTCCAGGTGCTAAAAGTAAGGACGTAAGATTTACTGGACTTGGGAGATATCCACCATCACTACCTATTTGAGTAAAAGTCATTTTATTAGAGAACTGGAGATTATAAAATCTTGCATTTGATCCATTTAATACTCTAAAACGATACTGTCTTCTTTCTACATTAAGGTTTGGCCATACTTTTCCATTAACCGTTATAGTGTCCCCAAAAAACTCTGGTACCCAATAAGGATGTATATCAGGGTTTATTCCAAGGCTTGGAAACGCAAAGGAACCGTCTGTATTAAATGATCTATCTTGAATCACTATAGGTATTTCATACTTGCCCTTTGGTAAAACAGAGTTTGGCTTATCTAATGGATTTTTAGGATCTCTAAGAAGATAAAAACCTGCAAGACCCATTAAAACATTCAGTCTTGTTAATCCTAATGTATGGTCGTGATACCAAAGAGTAGATGGCAATTGCGTATTAAGATAGGTATAAAGTGATTTAGTAAATGTCGAACCTTTTATAGCTTCTTCATTAGTGAACCATGCATCAGGATGTCCATCTGATGAAGACTCGGTTTCCCCACCATGCAAATGTGGAACTATAGGAACAGGACTTTGTGCTGCCGCAAGACCTGGTGGAAAAGCTGGAACTGTTGCTGGATCTACCATACCTAATCCGTTAGGATCTGCCCAGTGCAGTGTAGGGTCAACAGGTAAAGGATGAGGTTCTGTAAGGCTGTTAACCCATTGGATATTAATTGGTATACCTCTTATTGCTTCAAAGGTGGCACCTGGAGCGTTTTTAAAATTCGGAAATAAAGTACCTGTCAATGGATCCTTTGCTGCCCCGCTGTATCCCCATACAGTAGTCATTGGGAAGCCAGAAGGTAAAATTTGTTGCGAAAACTCGCTTACATCTACGGTATAGTTGTGGCTTATTTTCCCTGTTTGAGTATCTGCTATCACAGTTGGTTCATAAACAGGCGGTATTACTAATTGTTCATTATATTTTGGTATTGATTTTGAATCAAGTGAGATTGTCATGATGAAAGCCCTCCTAAAAAATGATTTTTATAATAAACACATAACAAAATTCTTGTTTATGTGTTCTCCCACTACCCATTACAGGTGTGTAAATTGAGTTATTTCCATAAGTATCATTTAACCATTGTTGTAATTCTAAAACCATTTAATCCATTTTTCATAACCTCATTTCTTAAATTAATCTGTATACATATATAAAAAAGACTTTAAGAAATAATTTGTAACCTTATATGGCTAGAAGAAGATTGAGAACGTGCTTTGAGAAGCAGTGGAAAAAGATTAGAACTAAGCATGATAATCTTAAAAGGCTTAGAATTAATGAATACAAAGCATGGCAATATGCAAATACAAGGAAAAGCTATTGGCGAATAGCCAATAGCCCAATTAATTCCATTTACTTTTCAGTACATGACATCAATACTCCCATTACCCCATATATTAGCGAAGGTTGCGACTTCCTCGGATTCAATTTAAGACAATATAAATCTAACAAAGGGATGCAACTTCTAATAAAGCCATCGAAGGCGAGTGTGAAAAAAGCCAGAGAAACAATAAAGAATGTTTTTAAACAACTGTGGGAAATGTCAGTTGGAGACCTAATTGCAAAGTTGAATCCAATAATTAGAGGCATAGGAAACTACTGGTCAAGTCAAGTTGCAAAGAAGATATTCGAAAATCTCGATACGTATATATGGATTAAGATAAGAAAGCACTTGAAACATTTACACCGTAACAAGCCGTTTAAATGGATTTATAGAAGGTATCTCAAAACTGATTTTATGAAGTAAGTTACATATAATGGTATCTACTTTTCAGTATATGACACGAATGCTTTCACTGCTACCCATAATAATAATTTATTGAATTAAATTTGCTCATTTATAGAATAATATGGTATAATATGGTATGATTTTTGCATAAATAAGGGGGATCTTAAATGAAAAAAATATTATTTGTAAATATGTGCGGTCATGGACACGTTAACCCTACTATAGGTCTCATTAATGAATTAATGAATAGAGGAGAACAGGTTACTTATATTGCCGGTGAAGAGTTTAGAAATAAAATAGAAAAGACAGGAGCTAAATTTAAAGGTTATAATAATTCATTTGATATAGCAAATTTAGTTAATGAAAACTTAAATTTAGAAAATAGTGAGTCGCTGTTAAATTTCATTGATATCTTTAAAAAAATAATTGAAATTTTATTTAATTCAAAGGAAAAATTTGATTACATTATTTATGATTCAGTATTTATGCTAGGTAATGAAGTAGGAAGAGTATTAAAAATACCTGCAATTTGTTCTATTACTACTTTTGCAGCAAATGAAAGAACAAATTGTTTATCATCGCTATTTAATAAAATTGAACCTAAGATACAGGAACTCCTAAATAGTTCGGAGTATATAAACTTTGTTAAATATTCACAAGAAAAATATGGTATAAAGTGTCCTAGTGCTTCTAATGTAATTTTTGGAAAAGGCATGATTAGTATTGTATATACTTCTAAATATTTTCAACTTTGTGGTGAAAGTTTTGATGAAAGCTATAAGTTCATTGGTCCATCAATATCAGATAGAAAGGAAGATATAAGCTTTCCTTTGGAAACTAATGATAAGAAGAAAGTTATTTATATATCTTTAGGTACTATATTTAATAATTCTATTGAGTTTTATGAAAATTGCTTTAAAGCTTTTGATAATATGGATGCAAAGATTATTATGTCTGTAGGTAAAAACATAGATGTTAATACATTTAAATCTATTCCATCAAATTTTATTATTCGTAATTATGTACCTCAGCTTGAAATTTTAAAACATGCAGATGTGTTCATTACCCATGGCGGCATGAACAGTACAAATGAGGGTTTGTATTATGATGTTCCATTGATTCTTATTCCTCAATTTATTGATCAGCCTGCTGTAGCTAATAGAGTAGCTGAATTAGGTGCAGGTATTGTTATTGAAAAAGATAAGGTTACTCCAGAAGTATTGAAGCAGTCAGTAGTTAGGATTCTTTCAGACAACAATTTTAAAATAAACAGTAAAAAGATTGGGAAATCGCTCAGAGAAGCAGGAGGGTATAAAAAGGGGGTTGATGAAATACTTAATTTAATAAATAAAAAATCAAGTTTATTTACATAATTTAATAGGACAAGTGTATGAAAAATTCAACTTATATATAAATCTTAATTTTAATATGTAAATTAAATATATTTATTTTATAGGAGGATGTTATTATGAAAAAAAGATTAATTTTATCTTTACTTATTGCAGTGTTAATATCTGTTAATATCAATTATTTAAGTGTAGATGCGGCCCCTTTACCTATCAGATCTGTTAACTCTGGTTATACTATAACTAAACCAGATGCCCAAATTACTATTGATGATGTAAAAAAGAGTTTAAACGTACCTGATGAAATTGCAAAAGAAATAGTAGATACTTTACAATTTCAAATAAAAATAGATAGAAATTGGGATAACTTAAAAGTAGACAAGGATATGGACTTGTATAATTCTACAGGAAAAGCCATTGGAAAACCTGGCGACATATTAATAGCAGTATTTGATGCTGACAATACTGATATTAATGCAATTAAGATGGGTTCACTTACTACCCATGCTGCTATGGTAGATTCAGATCCAAAAAAAGTTCTTGAAGTCATGCCAAACGGTGTTCAAAACGTTGAAAATGATTGGAGAACTAGATACAAAAAAATTCTTATTCTACGTCCAAAGACTAATGAAGAAACTATTAAAGGTGCCATTGAATATGGACATACCAAAATAAACACACCTTTTAATTTTGATATATTCAATAAAACTACAACTGATAAATTCTATTGTTCACAATTTGTATGGAGATGTTACTTTAACAATGGACTAGATTTAGACAGAAATGGTGGACTAGCTGTTTTCCCATATGATTTTATAAGTCATAAAACTACAATTGTATATAAACAGGGAGAGTAGTGACTTAGAAATCAATAAAAAAAGATACTACAATGAGTTTTGTGTAAATTCGCAAAAGCTTATTGCAGCTTTTTGGGGTTGAGGGAGCATCTGTGCAATTAACTACACTATAAAAATACGTAGTAATCATAGTAAACCAAGAAGCTCAATTCTTTAATTTTTATACTATGTGGGGTGTCTGTAGTAACGGAACAATAATGGCAATAGAAATTACATTATTTGCAAAACTGCCAATCCATTGATATAGAATGCTTACAAGTTCTTTTATCAAAAACCCTGGTTTATGATAACTTAAAATTTTTAGTTTTTAGGATTGTCAAAACACTTAGAAGTCATTATCAAAACTATTGTCAAAAACAAATTTACATAAACTTCCCTTTAGGATAATATTATCACGAGCAGGAGGCTGTTTCAATGAATATTAATTATATTTACGGTTATGCCAGAGTTAGCACGCAGCAATAAGATTTGATACGCCAATTGGATATGCTTAAAAAATATAACTGCAATGAAATCTTAACTGAAAAAATGTCTGGTATCAAAACTAATAGACCGGAGTTAATGAGATTAAAGGATAAAGTTAGAAATGGTGATACTTTAGTTATAGAGAGTTTTTCAAGATTAGGAGAAGTACAAAAGATCTTATAGCTCAAAGGACTAGGGAGGGACTTAAAAGTGCAAGAGCCCGAGGAAGAAAAGGGGGTCGCCCAAAAGTTAAAGATAGAAATATAGATAAAGCCTTGAAATTATATAATTC
The DNA here is from genome assembly GCF_000389635.1 of Clostridium pasteurianum BC1. NCBI lineage: Bacteria > Bacillati > Bacillota > Clostridia > Eubacteriales > Clostridiaceae > Clostridium > Clostridium pasteurianum. The sequence goes on along the minus strand of NC_021183.1, from coordinate 35,233 downwards.
AAAAGAATACAGTATAAGCGAAATTGTAGAAATGTCTGGAATAAGCCAAGCAACCTTATATCGCTATATACAAAAGCAAGTGAATAGCTTGAAAAACGATCTTGATTCTTCCAGTGAGAAAATAGCTGAAGTCCGTATAAGTCTGAGAGTTGAAAATAATAATAAATTTGTACGTGGGAAGAAAAAAGTCAAAGAAAATATTGAAAAATACTTAAAGCATTATTATAATATGCAAGAATCTGGGTCCACGGATACTGACTATATAATTTTTGTGAAATATAAGAGCATTGATGATTTAAAAAATACGGTATATGAAATATTACGTGATTTAGATAGCGAAGCTTACCAGAAGAACTGCTTTACTGAAGGTGATGCCCATTGTGATGAACTTGGACTGACATGGTAATATAAGCACAATACATAAAACTCCCATTTTTTATATGCTTGGAATTTTATGTATTGTGTATTGCCGTTTTTGTTCCATTACTGCAGAGACCACAGAAATGCATATCTATGTCAGGTCTTTTACATCACTGCGTTTTCAATTTTACTTTTTACTTGTGTACTTGGTGACAGCTATGCTGGTAATTGACCATATAAAAGAAAAATAGAGTATACTGAAGGTGTATCCTATATGTGTATTTACGGTTATTGCTTCAATTGCACAATGTCAGTTGTCCTATCTTTTTTTAGCCAATCTTTTTCCTATAAAATCAAAGAAATTGCCTGCTATCTTCTTAATAAACCCTAACGAAGTATCATAATAATAATCAGACTCAAACCAGCCTTTTTCTTTAAAGTAGCGATAATCATAGTACTTCTTATTCAGAATCAGCATCATGCTTGTACGAGTTAATCTAAAAACCATTAACTTGAAAAAGGAAGGAGGCGACGGCGCAGGACGCATAAGTTCTCTAAAAAATCTTACAGAAGTCTTTTTAATTTTCTTTGATATTTTTCTCTGTTCAAGCTCCGTTCTGGGCTCTAATGCTGTCAAACAGCATCCTTTAGTCACGCAAAATCCCCAATTTCCTCCTATTCTTTCCAGGTACTTCTCGATAGATACTCCTCCGAATATACCTTGGGTAACAATAGCCGTGAAGGTTTTGCCGAAAAAACGTGGCCGGTGTAAGGTAAATGCCAACCGGTCCATTAAGCACTTCATAAGCGCCGTTACCTGAAATGAATAATTGGGTGTAGCAAAAACTACCCCATCTGAATTATTCATTTTCTCGATCAATAAATCCCGGTCATCTTTCAAGGGACAATATTCTTCTCCTTTATTAAAACATAAATTACAACCTTTACAGTATTCAATATGATAGTCCTTAAGAAAAACATACTCAAACTCGATTTCTGCGTATGACTTTAAATTCTTTTCAAATTCTTGCACCGCTTGGTAAGTTGCCTGTTTTCGTTGGCTCCCGATAAATATAGTTACTTTTTTCATTTAAGCTCCCCCTAAATCAACTTTATTTATTACCAGTATCTATAACCTTACAGTGAGAAGTTCTCTATCATTTACGAATTAAAATATCGCATTATTTAGAAATGGTCAAACTTTATTCCTAAAATAAGTCAGCTATGGCCTACTTTAAGCGAGGAAATAATTTTAATGCATTATCCCGGTAAATAGCACAACGTTGTTCATCAGTAAGCAAATCAGTTTTATCTAAAGCAGCCGCTAAGGCAATGCATCCAACTTCCGGTGTATATGGATAATCGCTGCCATATAATAAATTATTAACATCAACAATTTGTAAAAGATCAGTTAATTGCCTAGGTAGACAAGCTCCGGCTATATCATAGTACAATCCTTTTAAAGCATCAAATACATCTATTCTATCTTCTTCTTTTTTTATATTATCTCCAAATGAGTCAGGTGTAATTTGAAGAGCAGGAACAATTCTATCAGCTAGTATTGATAAAAATGCACCAGCATGCGGAATAACAAATTTAATATCCTGGAAACGCTTTAAGGTTCCTTTTAATATCATATTGATTACAGTACGAGTAGTGTCAAAGAAAAATTCCATCATAGGAATAGGTAAACTGGTGTTAGAATAAAAATAGTACAAGAGAAATTGAGAAAGTTCCTAATAAGTTTTAGAATAAATATAAGAGATGGGGGAACTTAATCATGAAAAAACAACATGACAAGCAGTTCAAAGAAGATGCTGTAAAATATTATATGGATCATAAAGAACTTGGAGTAAGAGGCTGTGCTCAAAACCTTGATATAGGTGGTAGCACTTTGTCAAAGTGGATTAGAGATTCTAAAAGCGAAAATGGTATTCAAGTTCGAGGTTCAGGTAATTATTCCAGTGATGAACAAAAGGAAATTGCACGATTAAAGCGTGAACTTCGTGATACAAAGGATGCTCTTGATGTATTAAAAAAAGCCATAAGCATTCTGGGAAAGTGACAGAAGCAATATATCTTGAAGTCCAAGATAAATGTGAAGACCTCAAGTGGAAACGCCAAGTTTCTGTCAACGGAATGCTTCGTATATTAGGCGTTTCACGTTCAGGGTATAATTCATGGCTGCATCGCCTACCTTCAAATCAACAAAAGAGAAAAGAAATTGTAAAGGAAAAAATTAAGGAAGTCTATGATCAATCCCACCAAAATTATGGTGCTCCTAAAATCACAAAAGAAAACAAAAAGCTGGTGAAAAAATATCAGAACGTACAGTTGGGAAATACATGAAGGAGCTTGGCATTAAAGCTCAATATGTAAAACCATATACCGTTACTACAAAGGATTCTGATTTCAGCAGCAAACTAGAAAACGTTCTAAATGAGCAATTTAATTCATCTGCACCAAACGCAGTATGGTGCACAGATATTACATATCTTTGGACTAATGCAGGTTTTGTATACCTTACAAGCATCATGGATTTATACTCTCGAAAAATTATAGCTTGGACGCTTACGGAAACTTTAGCTGTCTCATGTGTTATTGACACAATTAATAAAGCTAAGAAAAATAGAAAACTTGCTAACCCAGTTATTATACACAGTGACAGGGGCAGTCAGTATATATCAAAAGAATATCAAAAGGCTGCTTCAAAAATGATACTTAGTTATTCCAAGAAAGCTTTTCCATGGGATAATGCATGTATTGAATCTTTCCACGCAATTATTAAACGTGAATGGATAAATCGTTTTAGAATTAAAAATTATCGTCATGCTTATATTCTTGTATTTGAATACATTGAAACGTTTTATAATACTACAAGAATTCATAGTCACTGCAATTATATGTCACCAAATGAGTTTGAAAAAACATATGAAAAAGTCAAGGAACTTAGTATGTCAATGGCAAGTTAAAATATGGAAGTTAATTAGAACTTTCTCATTTTAATTTGTACTTTTTATTGACATAGCACCACTCAAATGGTAGTAAAGATACACTTTGAACCAAAAGTAGAACCAATATTTCATCCAGACTCTTATGGGTATAGACCAATGAAATCTGCAATTGATGCAATTGCAATAGTAAGAAAAAGATGCTGGAGATATAACTGGGTTCTTGAGTTTGATATCAAAGGTCTGTTTGATAACATCAACCATGAGCTACTAATGAAAGCTGTAAGAAAACATACTAACTGTACATGGATACTGCTTTATATTGAAAGATGGCTAACAGCGCCACTTCAAGATAAGGATGGTAGCATAATAACGAGAACATCTGGGACCCCTCAAGGCTCGGTGATTAGTCCGGTCTTAGCGAATCTTTTTCTACACTATACCTTCGATAAATGGATGGAAATTAATTTTCCAAGCAATCCATGGGCACGTTATGCAGATGATGCGGTAGCACACTGCAAAACAAAATATGAAGCTGATAATCTATTGATAAAATTAAACCAAAGGTTTAAACAATGCGCATTAGAGCTACATCCGGAGAAAACACAAATAGTGTACTGTAAAGATGACGACAGGCGTGGGAATTATCCAATAACAAAGTTTGATTTTCTTGGATATACCTTTAGACCGAGAAGGTCTAAGAACAAGTATGGCAAATACTTTATAAGTTTCTTACCGGCAGCCAGTAATAAAGCTTGCAAAGCAATGAGGCAAGTTATAAGAAATTGGAGGATACATCTGAAACCAGATAAGGAAATAATAGATATAGCTATTATGTTTAATCCGGTTATAAGAGGGTGGATAAACTATTATGGATGCTTTTACAAATCAGCGCTATACACAGTTCTGCGTCATATGAATAAAGCATTAGTTCATTGGGCTAGAAGAAAATATAAGAAATTACAAAGACACAGAACAAGAGCAGAAAGATGGATGGGAAGAATTGCTAAGCAATTGCCAAAGTTATTTGCACATTGGCAAATGGGAATTCTGCCTACGGCTGGATGATGGGAGCCGGATGAGCTGAGAGGTTCAAGTCCGGTTCTGAGAGAGACTAAGGGTGAGATTCCCTTGGTCTACTTGCCTTCTTGTCGGAGTAATAGGAAGTAGAGTGGATGCTATATCTATAAAGTTAGATATTAGTAACTTCCTAGAAAATAAACTCAAACTAAAGATGTCAGAAGAAAAAACGCTAATTACTAACTCTAGTAACAAAGCTAGATTTCTTGGTTTTGATATTACAGTTGATAGAAGAACAAATACAATTAAGAACAAAAAAGGTGTCATCGGAAGGTATTTTTACAACAGAGTTAAACTTATAATGCCAAGGGATAAATGGCAAAAGAAATTAATGGATTATAAAGCCCTTAAAATCAATAAGGATGCTAATGGAAAAGAAATATGGGAACCTATACGTAGAGGATACTTGAAAGATATGCCAGATATTGAGATTTTAAAGCAGTATAATAGTGAAATAGTAGGACTGTATAATTATTATAGTATTGCTAATAACGCTAGTATGGTGCATAGATTTAAATATGTTATGGAATACAGTATGTATAAAACTTTTGCAGCAAAATATGAATCTTCCGTCCATAAAATTAGAAAAAAGTTCAACTGCAATGGAAAATTTGCAATTAGGTACATTTCAAAAAAAGGCTATAATATTCTTCCTTTCTACAATGGTGGATTTAAAAGAAAAAACTTTGCTACTAAAGATAAAGGTATTGATAAAGTCCCTACATATGAGAAATATTTTACACCTAGAAGTTTAATTTCAAGGTTGCTTAAAAACAAGTGTGAGTGGTGTTTCAAAGCTTCAAAAAACATTGAAGTGCACCACGTAAGAAAGCTTAAAAGTTTAAGTGGAATGAAGAAATGGGAAAAAGTAATGATAGCTAAAAATAGGAAAACGTTAGTATTATGTTTAGAGTGTCATCAGAATTTACACTTAGGATTGTTAGATTGATAAGTGGAGAGCCGTATACGCTGGAAGGTGTACGTCAGGCTGTCTAACAATGCCAATAAGTAGTATAATTAAGATAGAATATTAAAGAAAAGAAAGGTTGTTGATTATGGCTTATTTGGCAGGTGTTGATAGAAATCAAACTACTTATTTGGTTACGTCATTAGATGATTTTATTGAAAATGATAATCCAATTAGAATTATTGATGCATTTGTAAATTCATTAAACTTAAAGAAACTTGGATTTGTTGTTTATGATTCAAATAAGCAAGGTCAATGTCCTTATGATCGTAAAGTATTGCTTAAATTACATGTTTACGGATATATGAATGGAATTAGGTCTTCTAGAAAATTAGAAAGAGAGACTGGAAGAAATATAGAAGTAATGTGGCTACTTAATTCATTAAAGCCTGACCATGGAACTATTTCTGCTTTTATTAAAGATAATAAGAAAGCCTTTAGAAATGTACTTAAAGAATTTACATTATTATTAAAAGGCTGGGGTTTAATTGATGGAAAACTAATAGCTATAGATGGAACTAAGTTAAAGGCTCAAAATAGCAAGCACAATTATATAACCGAATCAGTGCTCCAAAAAAAGATTGAATATGTAGAAGAAAAAATCGAAGAATATTTAAAACAGATAGAATCCAATGATGCTGCTGAAAATTTGAATAATGCAATATCGAATAAAAATGTAGCAGATTTACAATCAAAAATTGAGTCCTATAAACAAATGAAAGAAGCATATGAACAACAAAAAAAGGAAATGAAAGATCAAAAAATTAGCCAAATTTGTAAAACAGACAGTGATGCACGTGGGATGAAAAACAATGGGAAATTTGAGGTTTGCTACAATGTCCAGACTTCAGTTGATAGCAAAAATAAATTAATTGTAGATTGCGATGTAGTAAATGATATAAATGATTTAAATCAACTTTCAAATATGACTTTAAGAGCAAAGTCCTTATTGAGAAAAAGAAAATTGAAAGTTCTTGCAGATACAGGATATTATAATGCTGAAGAAATAAAAAAATGTTTAGATAAAAAAGCAATTTTGTATATAAAAAAATCAAAGTCCAATAATACAACTGGACAAAATGAATATAGAAAAGAGAATTTCAAATATAAAGAAAATACAGATACTTACATTTGTCCAGAAGGAAATGATCTTGCTTTCTCAGAATATAGCTCAAAAAATGGAATAAGGTACAAGCGATACAAATGTAAAAGCTGCAAAGAATGTTCTAAAAAAAGTCTATGTACCACAGCAAAAGAAGGACGAAATATTCAACGTTGGGAATTTGAGGAATTACTAGATCAAGTAGCTGAAATAACACATAGGAATAACAATATCTATAAAAAAAGACAATGCATTGTGGAGCATCCATTTGGAACTGTGAAACGAACGTTGGGATATACATATTTTCTACGCAAAGGATTGGAATCGGTTAATGCTGAGGCCGCCTCTATTTTTGTTGCCTATAATTTAAAACGTATAATAAATATTCTTACGGTGCCGATACTGATTGAGAAATTCAGCCAATTATCCATAAGGTAATTGGCTAAAAAAAAGCTTAAATTGCTAAAACTGAAAAATGTAAAACTTATAGTTCTGATAAAATTTATCATTAACAGTATAAAAACTAATTGTTAGACAGTCTGACGTACGGTTCGGTGGAGAGTACATCAAAACCTACTTAAGTAATTAAGAAAGGCGTGGTGTTGCTTATCCTACAAATAATTTTTAAAACATGGAAATCTATATTTCATATACATGGCGTTAAGCCAGTTAAAATAGAACGGTTTCAATGTCAGCTTTATGGCAAACTTATTCTGCTACTCGTCAGCTCTGCTGTAATATTTAAGATGAGGACTTTAGTTTTAGAAAATAAAGAGCTTGAAGTCAGTGAAATGAAAGTTTCAGAGATAGTTCATGAATATATTGGAAGACTATACTTTGAACTTATAAAATTTCCTAATGAGACTTTCAATACCTTAAAATTAGTATTTAAAAATATAGTTAAGAACGGTCTTAAATCTCATAGAAAGGACAAGAAAACTGTTTTTGATATTCTTGGAATTTGTTATAAAAAAACATCAGGGATAGTTGAAGTTGCTGCATAAACCGACTAAATAAAATCTTAAAAATTTCCACTGTATACGTGGTTTTTTTGGTGTACCATAAAATCGTTGAAATAATAATGTACTCTTACAATACACCATTGAATCTTATGAAAAGAAAGAATTATTGGTAAAATATAGTGCTTATTCAGAACTAAATACTATTTAATATGACTTAGCTTGATGGCTATGTGGAGCTACCCCTAAATAAACACAACAAACTAATGCAATTATAAAGATATACATAATTGGTATTGAAGTGGTTCCATTCAATAAATTTAAAATTATTATTAATCCTATTACAAATACCGCAGATATTACGGTTGTTTTTAATGATTTAAATAATGCTAAAATTTCTCGTTCATCTCTTTTTCTAGAAAATAATATATTTCTTGTTGCAACCCATATTATAGGTATAAAGATTCCTAATTGAATTAACATTTTTATATTATGCACATTGTAGGTAACCTTCATTATGAAGTTGTCTGCTGTTATCACATTTCTTTGTGTTTTCCAAAGTTTCAAAACCTCCTATTGTTCAGTCCTTCATAGAAGTCTCATGACACTTCTACTAATATGACATCTGCTGACTTCTCAGATTTCAGCTTTACATCTCTGTAAAGGTTATTGTTTCAAAATCCATTTCCGCAACATAAATCTAAGATCTCCCCAGGTAAGAACGCAATCTTTCACTCCATCTATCTGCTACATTTACACCGCCTGTTTCGGATAGTTTAGGGCTTTGTTTTGTATAGCAAACTTACCCACAGACATATGCCTTATATGTAGTTTCTGTCCGTCAGACCAGAGTTTTGCCGCCGACTTCCTTCAGATTCCACCTCACAGTGGACACCCTTGTCTTAAGCTATGCACTTGGCACTATCAACCCGCGCTTGGGACTTTCACCCATTAGATTGCGCCCATGCTGGGCACACTATAGTTAAAAAATCTTTGTGCTAATTTTTGGCACAAAGATTTTAGTTCCTCATAAAATATAAAACTAAACTAGTTTAATTCTGTAGTCTAAATTGTTTATCATATAAATCTTTATATACACTACATTTTTTCAATAATTCTAAGTGATTTCCATATTCAATAATTCTACCATCTTTAAGCACAAAAATTATATCTGCAGATATAATGGTTGAAAGCCTATGAGCTATAATTAAACTTGTACAAGATTTTAAAATAGGATCAATTGTTTTTTTAATTAATGATTCTGAATTAGAATCTAATGCAGAAGTAGCTTCATCAAAAATAATTACACTAGGTTTTTTTAGTAGTGTTCTAGCGATAGATAAACGTTGTTTTTCACCACCAGATAATTTAATTCCTCGTTCACCCACAATTGTATTATATCCATCTGGAAGTGAAATGATAAAATCATGTATATTAGCAGCTTTGCAAACAGATATTATTTCTTGGTCAGTTGCATGTGATTTTGCAAAAAGTAAGTTGTCTTTTATTGTAGTATTAAAAAGGAATGTATCTTGCGTAACCATACCAATGTGACTACGAAGAGAAGTAAGAGTAAAATCTTTAACATCTATACCATCAATAAATATAGAACCACTATCAACATCATAAAGGCGTGGAAGAAGATATGAAATTGTTGTTTTGCCAGCACCACTTGCGCCTACAAAAGCAACTGTTTGACCTGATTCAATTTTAAAGTTTATATCTATAAGAGTGTTACTTTTCTTTGTATATGAAAAATTTACATGTTTAAATTCAATATTCCCCTTTATATTAGTTATGATTTTTGAACTTGATGAGTCAGCTATGTCACTTTTTAGATCTAAATATTGGAATATTCTTTTAAAAAGTGCCGTAGCTCTTACTAGGTCAACATGTATATTAGAAAATGTGTTAACTGGAGAATACAAGTTAGTAACTAATGTAACAAACATAACAATTTCACCAATGCTAATATTATTATATTTTATTAAGATAAGTCCTCCAAAAAGATAAATCAATAATGGAGTAAGTGAAGATAAAATTTTAATGGTCATAATAAACCAGCGGCCTACTATTGTTTCACGAATCTGCAATTTAGTTACATCCTCATTTATTTTTTCAAATTCTTTATTCTTCTCTTTTTCTATATTAAAAAGGTTCATAAGCATAATACCACTAATATTTAATGTTTCTGTAATGATGTTTGTTAACTCTGCAAGTTTCACTTGAGTTTCAGTTGCTATCGCAAGTCTTTTTCTACCAACCTTTTTAGAAGGAATTAAAAAGATTGGTACTGAAATAATACTTATAATTGCTAATTTCCAATTCATGAAAAATAAAGTTAAAGATATTGTTACAAATGAAAAAACACCTTGTATAACTTGTATAAATGTATTTGAAAATATTCCTTCAATTCCTCCTATGTCATTATTAATTCTTGAGGTGATTTCACCAGATTTTACATTAGTGAAGAATTTAATAGACATACTTTGTAAGTTTTCATACATATCAGAACGTAAATCTCGAATAATATTTTTTGAAATGAATGTATTTAAATAACTCTGCCCAACCGAAACCAAACTAGAAATAAGTAGAGTTCCAAATGATAATAAAATATATGTTAACAGTAATCTTATATTCTTTTTTGGTAATGCAATATCAATAATGTCTTTTGTAAAGATAGGTTGTACAATATTTAAGATAGATGTTGATATTATTGTAAAGAGTATTATAATCATTGATTTCCAATAAGGCAAAAAATAATGCAATATTCTAAAAAATATATCTTTTTCAGTATCATTTTTATTATTAACTTTATTGAGAAGTTTTTCTTTTCGATAATCTATAGTTGTCATAGTATCCTCCCACAAATACGAATGATTATTTGTTGTTTTTTTTACTATTTCTATATAATTTATTGAATGGTATTTCATAAAATAATAATATAAATATCCAAGATACTATATATGCATATCTTGGTTGTTGTTCAATGATTAAATAGAACATGACAAATCCGCAAAATATTATATGAATTAAATGTATTTGCTTGTTATCATAAGAATCTATCTTTTTTACAAACAAATTTTTATATATTGATATTATTAAAATAATGTATAGTAATTGAGAATAAACAAATAATATAATACTAATAGAGAAATTAGGATTCAATATACTTAAATCACCTGTAGACCAATAAGCTCCAGAAAAATCTCCACTAGACCATTGAGCTATAAATTTAATTAAGTAAAATCCAATTAATTTATATAAAGGTGTTTTAGTAAGTCTTTCTGTAATAATATGTATACTGGCAGATTTAACTTGGTTATAATTAAAGTTATATTTTTCTGATAACTGAGCATCATCAATATTCCACATTCCTAACGAATTAATATTTGTTCCTTTTAAAATAGATGTTTCAAATGGTTCCCTTCCATTCCAAAGAGAATATTCAGTTACATTATTATGTAACAGTAAACTATTAACGCTAATTAAAGGTAAGATAAATGATACGATTAAGATTCCACTTATTAAAATGCTTTTTTTATTTCTATAATAAATTAATAAGTGCAAAATATAAGCTATAAGAATTATAATACCGACTATCCTAAAAAGATTGCCTATGCTTAGTAATATTCCCGAAATGAAGATCCATAATAAATTCTTTTTATTTTTAATTACTAAAATAAATAAATATACACTTCCTAAAAAAAATGGCATGGCCAAATTTTCAGAGCAAAGAACGGAATTATAAAATATAAAGGCTGGAAAAATACATGCCACAAATGAAATCATAATTGATTTCACTTTATCTTCATATAATTCAAAACTAATTAAATAAATAATATATACATTAATTGTAGACAAAATAATATTTATAAATTTAATTGCAAATATAGGTTTATGAAATATCTTTATTAGTTCACCAAGGTATATTGATAAAATTGTTAAATGAGGAAATCTAGCAATATAACTTACACCCTTGAAAACGGAATAATCTCCCAATGCAAATTTTTGGCTACTTGCATAAATTACTGCAAAATCTGAAAATGGTTTTGTATCTATTAACAGAATGTAGGATAATCTTAACAAAAATGCTAATAATAAAATAATTAATAAAATTAATCTATTAGAAAAATCCTTTTTTACTAGACTATAAATAAAGTGTCCTAAAAATAAACAAGCTAATAAAATAACTAATATGATTACTATTGAGTATACTATATTCTTAAAGGAAAGTTTAAAAAAACTTAAAAATGGCATTGCTATGCTTCCTACCATAATAAGAAAAAAAAGAATTTTTAAAAATACTCCTACAAAATTGTTAAATTTATCCTGCATATAATTCATGAATCCTCCTAAATAATCTTGTGACTTACATAATATAGAATATATTAAAATTATTATACAGTCAAATTTGTTTTTTTAAATTTTTGTATAATTTGACATAAAAGAAATTTTATTATATTATATAAAATATAAAGGGATTAGTTATATTTATATACATCATTGTTTCTATTTTACAAAAATAGGACAAGTACTTATATAAAAATGATTATTAGTTATTAGAATTCTTATTTCAATTCTAGAAAGAAATAAAGGATTTTGATATATAATTTTATAAATTTTTCATATGGGAGGATGATTTTAAAATGAAATTATTAGGTAAAAAACATGTTAAAGTTATGGAAACAATCGAGGCATATGCCTGTTCAGGTGTAGCAATATGTAATTGTAGTGGTACTGGTACAGCTTACAGTTCACTTAATGATCAAATATACTGGGATGTATTCTGGAGCTAGGGATACTGGTACAACTTACAGTTCACTTAATGATCAAATATACTGGGATGTATTCTTCTAAAAAAGTAAAAAGCGTAGGATAAAAAAATTTATCCTACGCTTTATTATAAAATTTTATTTCAAAGGCAGGTACTTTTATGTTAATCAACAAACCATTTATTAAACTTTTTAAAACACGTAGTAAGTATTATATGTATGATGTAAACAAAAATACTATATTAAATATTGATAATAAGCAGTATACTTTTTTAAAAAATTGCTTAGAGTTTAATGATAATTGCTTTGAAACAAAAGAAGTTAATAGACTGTATAAGGATGGATTTTTATCTTCAAATAAAGTAAAAAATATAGTTCATCCTGCTGAGGAATTATTACCATACTATTTAAATAATAATGTGCAAATGTTAATTTTACAGGTAACACAGCAGTGTAATTTTAGATGTGAATATTGTGTTTATTCAGGCGCCTATTTAAACAGAAGTCACTCAAATAAAAAAATGGATATTTCAACAGCTTTAAAAGGAATAGATTTTATTATTAACCATTCAAGTAATGTTGAAACAATCAATATAGGTTTTTATGGTGGAGAACCATTGCTTGAATTTAATTTTATAAAGAAATGTATAGAGTATGCTGAAGAAAAGTCTGATTGTAAAAAAATAATATTTTCAATGACTACAAATGCATCCCTTTTAACAGATGAAATTGTAGAATTCTTATATAAACATAGTGTATTGTTAACAATTAGTTTGGATGGTCCTAAAGAAATACATAACTCTCATAGAAAACTTGCTTTAAATAATAATGGAAGTTTTGATAAAGTAATTAATAATATTGTTAGAATAGAAAAAAAGTTTCCTGAATATATAAAAACTATTCTTTTTAATACAGTTATTGATACTGAAAATGATTTTGATTGTATAGATAAATTTTTTCTTAGTTATGATACTGTAAAAAATATAGCATTAAGATCAACCTTTATATCTAATAACTATAAAAAAGATGATATAGTTATTAATGAAAAACGTCAAGACTACTATTCTAAGCAATCATATGAATTATTTAAAATTTTCTATCATTTGATAAAAGAAAAAAGTACTGAAAATTGTTCAAGGATAGCAATAGAAGAATATAATGAAGTTGCAAAATTATCAAAAAAATTAGTTCCTCAAGAAATATTGCCTGAAAGAGCACATCCTTCTGGTCCATGTATTCCTGGTACTCACAGATTATTTATGAATGCAGATGGATTTTTCTATCCATGTGAAAGAGTTAGTGAATCTTCGAATCTTATGCAAATAGGACATATAGATACGGGTTTTGATATAGATAAGGTTAAAAAGATACTTAATATTGGTAAGGTAAATGAAAACGCTTGTAAAAATTGTTGGGCAATAAGACTTTGTGGTATATGTGCATCCTTAATAGACTCTACAGAAAAAGAATTTTCAGAAAAAAGAAAAGAGGAATTTTGTAAAAAATTCAAATTATCTTTAGAAGAAAAACTTAAAAATTATTGTTTTTTAAAAGAATTCGGTCATGATTTTGAAAATAATGTAGAAATGAATTTAAATGAGGTGATAAAGTGAAGAATAAGGTAATGATATATCCATTTGACATTGAATCTGCTCCATTAATAAGACATAATAATCTTATTAATGAATATGATATTGTAGCTGCTGTATCTCCAAATGGATGGGGGTTTAATGGTAAAGATATTGGAAATGTTGATAGTGGTGAACTTATAAATTTAAAGATAAGCAGTGATTTTGATGAATCATTAAAAAATTGCGATACAGTGTTTTTTAATGAGCCTAGCAGAAATATAGATTTTAATAAATTTATATTTCCACACATTATGAAAGCTGTTAATAGTTTAAAAAATATAATTTGTACGATTGAACTTGAACAAAAAATAATAAATGAAATATCAAGTATTTGCACAAAAAATAATAAATTATTTAAATATTTTCCCAATAAAGATATGGACACAAAAAAGCCATTAAGTGAAAAAATTTACACAATTGATGTACCAGTAATTTTTGTGGTTGGTCTAAGTGAACGAACAAATAAATTTGAAATACAATTAAATCTAAGAGAAAATTTTAAAAAAATGGGTTACAAGGTTTCTCAGATAGGATCACGTCATTATTGCGAACTATTTGATTTTCATTCATTCCCTAGATTTATGTATAGTACACTAATAACTGAATCAGAAAAAATTATTCTATTTAATTATTATATAAAAAGTATATCAATCAAAGAAAATCCGGATATAATAGTAATTGGTATACCTGGTGGTACAATGCCTTTTAATTATGAATTTACAAATAGATTTGGCATTTTGGCTTATGAAATTTCTCAAGCTATTTTACCAGATGTTGTTGCATTAAGTCTACCATATAGTAATCTTTCAAAAGATTTTTTTGACCTTATATCAAAATCATATAAATATAAGTTTGGTTATGATATTGATTGTTATAATATTTCTAATTCATATTTTAATCTTCAAGGTAGTCAACTTGCAAGAACACCCCAATATATCACACTAGATTATAAATTTATTGATGAAAAGAAAAAGATATATACTGACATAAATACTCCAATATATAATATTTTAAATTCTGAAGATCCAGAAAAAATGGCTGAATTTATAATTAACAAATTACAAGAATATGGTAAAAATCAAATTGTTTAATCGGAGGTCTATCTTATGAAAAATCTTTCAGAAAATAATTCCATAAATATAGCACTTAATAGTATATTTAAAAGTAAATTCAACATAGACTTGTTTAACTGTGATGATGAAATAGACATCAATGATAATTTATTAGGTAATAAATTAAAATTTAGAGCAAGAGATCTTATTTATTTAATCTATTACATTGAAAAAGAATTCAATATTGATATTTCAATAAATGATATAGATAATATTAAATTTAATACAATTAATAATATTATCTATATCATTAACAAAAAACTATCTGAAAATGAACAGGATGTAATTTAAATGATATCTGTTGCAGTAATTGATGATGGCATTAATAATGTATTTTATGAAGTAAGCAATATTTCAAATAGTATAGAAATAACTTTAGATCTCATAATACATACTGTTACTAATTTTAATTCATCCAATATTAGTCATGGAAGCACTTGCGCTGCTATAATAAAAAAGTATTGTCCTGAAGCAGTTCTTACTAGCATAAAAATACTCAATGATAAAACACGTAAGTGCACAAAAGCTCAACTTGTCAAATCTATCGAATGGTGTATAAACAATAATATTCAAGTTGTTAATCTTAGTTTAGGTACTATAGATTATAGAGATTGTGAACCTATAAGAAAAATAATTAACAAAGCATATGATAAAGGACTTATTATTATTGCAGCATGTAACAATAAAGATGTATTTACATATCCTGCATCTTATACTAATGTTATTGGTGTGAAGTGCTCTGATAAGTATAATTTAAAAGAAGATGAGTACATCTTTAATCTATATCCTATAGATGGCATTGAAATACTATCTTGTAGCACACATACATTATTAAAAAAAAATTTAGATTCGATAGTCTCAAAAAAATGCAATAGTTTTGCAACACCAATGATAACAGCTGAAGTTTGTAAAATAATAATTAGTTTCTATGATATAACCTTAGAAAAAATAAAGGAACAATTATATAAAAATTCACTTAATTGTACAAAAAAAGCATTAAAAATAAATAATATAAAAAATATAGATTGGATTGATACTGCTGCATTTAAATATACTGAAAAAAAAGAACACTTTCAAGAGTTAATTCTTTTAAACAAAATGAATCAAATAGAAGAAGTTGATAATGTAAAATTATTATCTCAATTTAATACAATAATTTTTATTGGAAATATATCAGATAAATATGGATCTATTATTCACAAACTTGTTAAACTAGGAAAAAACATTGTTGTTATAGACACTAATTTACATAAAAAAGTTTATAAAATTAACCATAATAATGTTAACATTAAATTTTGGCAACCTTCAATAGTAAACCTTTTTTTTGAAAACTGCTTATACAAGAAAAAAATTGATATTCCATTGATAATAATATATGACTTTACATATGCTAGATTATTAAAAGTATTAAAAACACTAATAGATAAATTTAGAAATGATGGTTACTATGCTATAGGTATGTGTACGGATCCATTGGGCATTTTATGCGATCTGGAATATGTTCCTATGAATAAGAATGAAAATCTAGTCAAAATTCAAGAAAAAATCGAAGCATTATATGGAATTTATGACTGCGATATTATGATTTTAGGATTAAGTATTAATAAAGATAGTACTTACAAAATAAAAAGTATTAATACTCTCTTAAATCCTGATAAAGTTATTTTTACTGTTGATTGTTTTACATCTGAGTTTAAGCATTTTTTTAAAGAAAATTTTTATAAACCTTTAATTATATCAACTGATTATCATATTGATAATGATTATAAAATATTTAAATATGAAAGTTTAAATATTTTATATAAATATATTTTGGGGTTATTTGTAAACAATGAACAATAAATATAATATCTACGAACTCCACCCCATCAAAGACAATTTTAATTTATTTATTTTTCTATAAAAGTATATTTATGGTATAATTAATAATAATAAAATTTTATGGAGGCCCAATACCAGCAAACGTGTCATGAAGTGCAAAGTAACATTAGAAATCCAGTAAAATAGCCATTTCTCAAGATTACTTATTACTATATTTTCTCAATATTTTTAGAAATGCATAGCTCCATCAAAGTGTTGATATTGCTACGTTTTAAATTTTACTTTGCACTTGGTGACAGCTATGCTGGTACTGGGCCAATATATTATATATATTGTAAATTTGTTAATAATGTTTGCTAATGGTTTAATTTGTTATATAACATTTTACATATAACAACGGAGGTATCGATATATAGACATAAAGCTAAGAATAAAATATCAGAACTTTAGCACTTAAATTCCAGTAAAAATTTTGTTTTTACTGGAATTATATTTTATTACATTTAGTTAAAGTATTGGTAAGCCTTAAGACCGTTAGGTCGATGGAATAGTTATAAATTCCCCTTACCCCACATAATTATATATACTAATTTCCAGTTTTAATTTTGATTAGGTACTTTCTAATATAGGATTTACCCAATTATAGATTCTAATCAAATCATCTCTCATATCTTCCACAAAATCTATTTGAAGCATCTTATTTTTTCTAAAATCTCTTATACAACGAAAAAAATATAGCTGCATTAAATTAAAAGCAAGTATTATAAACATTAATACTGTTTCAACGCCCGTAGGGCTATGGAGAAAACAATGATCTAAATGCCATTCAGTTTTTAATTGATGAAAAGCATTATTCTCAATATGCCACCTACTATGCATTATTTTCCATAAAGTTTCCGATGAAGTATACTTATCTGCTGTTATAATCCACGATTCCCTAAATTCTATTTTATCGCCAATATGAATTTCTTCTACAAATTTCAGAAATCTAACTTTGATATCTAGATTAGACATTTCAAAATCATCTTCATCCCAAGCTTTAACAAATATCTTTTTATTACTGCTTTTGTTAACTTTCCATGCATTATCTGCCTCACGGCTTTTGAATAAAGCAAGTGCATCTTTCACTATATGAAGTCTTTCATCCTTAACTCTAATTACTGCATCCATTCCTATAGCGAGAACCTTTTTAATCCAAGTTGATTTACAGTATAAAGCGTCAGCAACTATTATATCAGCAAAATGATGGAAGTCTTTATATAGCCTTTTTATTAATCTTTTGCCTCCAGTAATCTCACCTTCGGATTTATCAGAACCATCTTTTTTAGGTTCAAGCATTTCCTGACCTATAATAAGATGAGGATCAGAGCCTACTGTTGCACAAACAACTGATCTATGAAAATAATGAATAACACCATTTTTATCAACTCTAGTAAGGCATTTAGGGGTAGTGCTCGCAAAACGCGGAAAATATACGTTAAGACAGTTATTACCAAAAATATATTTTATCAAAACATTCTGACTTAGAATTAATACTAAATAGTTCTAACTCGAAAAAGTATATAACATCAGTGTAAAGCATGGATATATCTAGGGTTTAATCACTAAATGATAAAACTCTTATTTTTTTACTCAAAACAAGTTAGTTAAAGTACAATTATAGTATTGATAATACTAACTAAGTGAGGGATAAAAATGGCAAATGATAAAATGAAAAAAGGAAGCAAAACAGTAGAACCAATAAAAAGTAAAAGAGAAATTCAGGCAGTAAAAAATTATCTATCCGGAAAAAATTTAAGAGATTATACTATATTTGTTGTAGGTATAAATTCAGCTCTAAGGGTAAGCGATATTGTAAAATTAAAATGGGAAGATGTTTTTTATGAAATTGGAGAACTAAAAAAAGAAATTAGGCTAATTGAAAAAAAGACAAGCAAACAAAAAGTTTTCCCTATAAATCAATCTATGAAAAAAGCTCTTTTGGAGTATTTTGAATATGCAGATAAGCCATCTGATAATAAATATATCTTTAAATCAAGACAAGGAGGCAATAGCCATTTAAGTGTAAAAATGGCTTGGAGGATATTTAAGGACATACAGGATAATGTAAAGCTGAGTACTCATATAGGGACCCATAGTATGAGAAAAACCTTTTGCTTTATGGCTTGGAAGCAGGGTGTACCAATTGAAACGCTTATGAAAATACTTAATCACGGATCACAATCTGTGACAAAACGATATATTGGAATAACTCAAGAAGAAATAAATGATGTTTATTTAAACATTAATTTATAAGGGGTGAATTAAATGGCACGTGGTGGAGAATTTTTAACTAGCAAAGAGCGAAAAGAATATATGAAACTTCCCAATAATGTAGCTTCATTTGAAACAGAAAAATTTTTTATGCTTTCAGATGAAGACATACAAGTTATAAATAAACATAGAAAAACTAGCAATAAATTAGGATTTGCAGTTCAGCTCTGTATAATTAGATCTACAGGGTGGACTTTGATGGATTTTGAAAATATACCTTCTGAAATAATATTATATATTTCAGAACAATTAAAAATCAGTACTTTTGAATTTCAATCATACAATAAGCGACAACCTACAAGATATGAACATTTAGAAGAAATATTAAAACTATATGGGTATAAGAGATTTAAAACTAAAGATAGAGAATATTTAGTTAATTATTTAATAGATAAAGCCTTAAAAAATAATAATCTAAAATATCTGATTATAGAAGCAATTAATGAACTTAAAAAATGTAAAGTTTTGCTGCCTTCTATAGTAACTATTGAAAATATTATAATTGAAGTTAGAAAGTATGTTGATAATGAAATTTTTGATTTAATATCTACATCAGTATCAAATGAACAAAAGAAAAGTCTTGATATTTTGATAAATGTTCAAAGTACAGAGAAAAAAACTAAATTATCCTGGCTTCGTGAAATATCAGGAAAGTCCTCATCAAAAGCTTTCAATGCAGTTGCGGATAGAATTGAATATATTCGCAATTTAAAGCTTGAAAATATTGATTTAAGCAGTATACATAACAATAGAATTGATGAATTATATAAATTAGGATCAAATTATGAAGCCTATGATTTTAAGAGATTTGATGATAAAAAAAGATATTCTATTCTTTCAATATATTTAGTTAATTTTTGCAGAAAACTTATAGATCAGGCTATTGAAATCCATGACATTCAGATAAAAAATATTCAGTCCTTCGGTAAAAAAGAGCAGGAAAATCTTATGAAGAAAAATGGAAAAAAAGCAAATATAGGTCTAATTAATTATGTAGATCTTGGTAAGATAATAATTAAAGCTAAAGAAGAAGGTAAAACAGCAGTTGATTTTAAGACAATTGAAGATATTATGCCCTGGGATGAATTTGTAAGCTCAATAAATGAAGTATCTGAAATTACTAGACCTAAAGAATATAATTTTCTGGACTTAATAACTGAAAAATATAGCACACTGGGGTAGTAACCGCAAAACGCGGAAAATATACGTTAAGACATATATTACCAAAACACCGATATATTTTAAACATATTCCTTAAAAATGAAAAAGGTAGGATTTGAGTCACGAATTTCTCTTTTACTTTTTATTGGATCTACTGTTTTGTTTCCTTTTATCATTTGCCATTTTTATCCCTGACTTAGTTAGTATTATCAATACTATAATTGTACTTTAGCTAACTTGTTTTGAGTAAAAAAATAAGAGTTTTATCATTTAGTGATTAAACCCTAGATATATCCATGCTTTACACTGATGTTATATACTTTTTCGAGTTAGAACTATTTAGTATTAATTCTAAGTCAGAATGTTTTGATAAGATATATTTTGGGTAATAACTCTCTTAACGTATATTTTCCGCGTTTTGCGAGCACTACCCCATTAAGAATAAGAAAAGTAAGTCCACTTTCATTTTTAAAGAGATGAAAGTGGATTTGTATTGCTAAAAATATAGGTTAATTTGCACTAATTTACTATTGTACACTAACAAATCAATTGTGTTGTGTTAGAATTCTTGAGAAATAATGGAGTAATTATTAAATTCACTTCTGACCCTTAGCGTACAAAATTATTTGTTTTTTTATCACTTAAGCTCTTAGCGTACGTTTTTTGCAAAAATCTGCCCATACCACCTAAAGGGTTCTTCTTTTATTGCCTTGTTTTTTTAAATTCACAATTTGATTAAATTATTATTTTCAACAGTTATTTATTTCGTTCTGCTGTTATAATTTAATTGTTAGCTTCTATGATTTCTTTCAACTTAACATTTTGATTAATAAATCTTGATTTATTTTTTTCACCCATAAATCTTATTACATTTTGTGGACAATGATTAATACATGCTAAGCAGTTCTGACATTTATCATTAAAAGAAGGTTGTATTCTTACTTCTATATTGTCTACAGGACAAACTTTTTCACATATTTTGCAATTGTTACATCCATCTTCTACATAGAAATTCTTCTCAAAGGATTCTTTATTCTTAGAATTATAAATCACAATTAGTTTTTCAATAATTCTTCTAATAGGAGGATGTTTTTTAATATATTGTTTTCCATCTTTAATATCCTTAACTATTTTTTCGAGATTTTGTTCTATTTTCTTCTTAGGTTCTTTTTCTAGTTCTTTATTAATATCAAATATTGGAATATAGTTATCAATCATAAGTATTTCATTAATATATGAGAATTGAATTCCATTTCTCTCTCCTATCTCTAAAAGATGTCTTGCAGTTCCTCCAGAAAATGCCCCATAAGATGTTACTGCAAAAATATATTTGCTTTTTAACTTTGCTTTATTTAAAAATTCTTCAACAATTTTAGGAACACCTAAATTATATGTTGGAAATACAATACCTATTTTATCATCTTCAAAATCATATTTATTTTCTTTTAGTAACTTTGGAATTGAGTAATATTTTTCTCCAATTCTTTTAGCTATATACAGGTTATTCCCTGTTGCTGTAAAATATAAAACTATCATAAAATCCCTCCTTTTTTTACAACTTCTAATTTCAAAATATTACTATCTATTTCTTCGGTGATAAACTCTGCAATTAATTTTGTATGTCCTTCAAATGAATAATATAGCACAACAATTTGTAGATCATTTCCTTTCATATTAAATATTCTCCTTTATTTGAAGATTTTTATAAACTCGCTTAAAATATTCTTCTAATGCTTCTTTACCTGATTTGGGATTAAACTTTAAATCCTTTCTTGATGTAGTAAGATCATAATGCCTATTTATTCCACCATAATACAATTCTACCTGACTTCTAAGAATTAATGGCTGAGTCTTAGTTTTCTTAGCTTCAGCTTCAAGTTTATCTGCTAGATTTAACAACTGCTCTTTAGTATACTTTTGCGGTATATCAAGACTCGGAATAAATTTTTTTGCCGATTCAATGATATAATCTGAAGTTACGGGCTCTTCATTAGTCAAAATGTATCTTGTACCCTTTACTGCTTTTTCAGATGCTGCAATCATACCTTGTACAACATCAGTTACATCTATTGGTGTCATTTCGCTTATATAGTTTATTTTCATCTTTCCTAAAAAAACACTATCAAAACCTATCGTAGTAGGAGTTTTCTTTAAAAATCCTCCACCAATCATTGCACCTGGAAGAACGCTGACCATATCGAAATCGTATTTTTTTGCTATTTCCCAAGCCTTTTTCTCTGATCGTGCTTTTGAATCAAAGTACGGATTTCCATAACTATCTTCAAGCCATGTAGTTTCGTCAATTTTACCTTTTGAATTAATCTTATTCAATGACAATGCTGCTACGGAGCTCACATACACTATTTTTCTTACGTTTGCTTCTTCGGCTGCTTCCAATATGTTTTGAGTTCCCTCAATATTAGGGGCAATTATCTCTTTTTCGTAATCTTGAGCCCAATGTTTAAATACAGCGGCTACTTGATATAAAATATCTACTCCATCAAGGGCTTTACGAAGTGACTCTTTATCCATTAGATCTGCATAGACTATTTCGCAGTTAAGACCTGAAAATGGTTATTTATCGTTTAAATTACGTACGCTTGCTCTAACATTTTCGCCTCTTTTTAATAATTCTCTTACCAAATTGTTACCTAAATGTCCATTTGCACCTGTTACTAAAGAAATATTTTTCATAATTTAACTCCTCCTAGTAATTATATATTATATACTATATATAATATATATATAGTTATATTTAAAAATTAGAACTCTATCTTTAAGATAGAATTCAATTTAAAATGAACTATTTATTATTCATTATGTCCTCTATTGTGATTTTTTCTAAAGAATTCTTCATTGCCTTTTCAGCATCAACCAGACATCCGTCTACTCGGCTTTTTAAAACTTCTACTTCTTGACCATGAATATTAAAATTTAATCCTGTTTTAAACAATGGTCTATCCCTCTCTAATATCAAGAATATATCCAGTAATGTAATTTCAGCTGGAGATTTTGCTAGTAAAATACCGCCTTTAGCACCTTCTTTAGTTATTGTTATTCCTGCTGCATTTAAATTATTCAATATCTTAACTGCTGTAGGAGCAGCTATTTCTAAATTTTCTGATATTACTCTCGTAGTTAAAAATTCACATCTACATTTACATTCTTCCATTTTTGAGGCAATTAATATTATTATAGATATTGCCTGATACATAGCTAATGAATAAGCCATTATTATCATCCTTACTATATTTAGTTTAACTATATATAGTATATATTTAGTTTGACTAGTTGTCAATGTGTTTTTATAATCTAAACAAATATATCCATGCTCAACGTCGACTGACAATGGTATGTCCACTCTTCGTACGATTTGTTCTACAGTAAGTGCAACATCATCTAATGTGATTTCTTCTCCATCAGGATAACCAAGTTCATAAGCAATTCAATCACTTGTTATTGCGACTGCCTTAAATCTCTGCTTTTCAAATATACAGGCACTTCCTGCACTCCATACATTCGGAAGAATAAACATACCATCTGTCTTGTGTATTTTTTGAAACTTTTTTGCTAAATCTCTTTGCTTTTCTATAATGTGGTACGGCAACGATTCGTGGTGCGTCCCGACAGGGCACATATTCTAGCAGGTGGGAATCCTGCCAAAGTAATATTTAGCAAATAGCTTTGTATCGAGTCTTGGAGATGTTGCGGTAACGTAATATTTTAAGCGTAGGCAGAAAGTTAGCGAGGTAGAATTGACTGGGTGGTAACCCTGCAGTGAATGGTATAGAGCTCCGAAAAGTTGCTCGATGATGTGGCAGAAACGTTCACGAACGTGGAAAGCAATATTTGTTTGTGCGTTAAAGCGAGTGCAAACAAACACATCCGAGGTCAGAGACCCTACCTAGCTAAACATTAAGAATATGTGGAAACTCGGGGAGATCCTGACTGGTCTTTTCAAATGAAAAGTATGCAGTACAAACTGAAGAAGTAAGGAAGGCAAATGCCAGCAGGAAGTCGGATACTCTTATAGTACTGATGATAACGGGTAATGCCGGAGAAAGGAAGGAGAGTAACATATGAAACAGCTTAAAAGGGAAACATTGCCCGGACTTAGAACCGGAATAACAGTGAGAACAAAACTTGCAAGCATAGCACAGGTAGCCCAAAGAGACAAAGATGCAAAGTTCTGTTCATTGGCTTATTTAATGAACAAGAATACATTAAAAGAATCTTTTAAAAGATTGAATAATACTGCATCTCCAGGTGTTGATAAAGAAACTAAAGAAAGCTATAAAATAAATTTAGATGAAAATGTGAGTAATTTGCTAATTAAATTAAAGAAAGGTTCATACAGACCTAACCCAGTAAAAAGGCAGTATATACCTAAACCAGGAAGTGATAAACTGAGACCACTTGGTATTCTTGTTTTGGAAGATAAAATAGTACAAGGTGCTTTAGTTATTATTCTGCAAAACATTTATGAAGAAGATTTTCTTAATGTATCATTTGGATTTAGACCCAATAAAAGCTGTCATGATGCGTTGAAAAATTTAAGCAATGACATAATGAAGAAGAAAGTTAACTATATTGTAGATGCTGATATTAAAGCCTTTTTTGACCACGTTGACCATGAATGGATGATGAAATTTCTTAAACTTAGAATAAATGATAGTAAAATACTTGCTCTTATTAAAAGGTTTCTAAAAGCAGGTATACTGGAAAAAGGAAAATTCATTGAAACTACAGAAGGTGTAGCACAAGGTGGAAGTTTATCCCCACTTTTAGCCAATATATATTTGCACTACACACTTGATTTATGGTTTACAAAAGTAATAGCCAAAAGCTGTAAAGGTGGATGCTACTTAACAAGATATGCGGATGATAGTGCGCCAAGAAGGCGCACTGATGCGACGTTAGTCCCATAGGTGGAGCTATGCTGCACAGAAGATGAGGGAGGGCCCCTCGAAACCGCCATGCAGGTGGAGGTTTCAAACCACCTTAAGCTGCTGTAGTCAAAAGCTATGGTAGTGAGCGTTAAGGGAAAAGGCGAGGCAAGACTTCGTCAGGTATGGGCTATGGAGACGAACACAAGTCAATCGCTGACAAGGTGTCGAAAGCGTATAAATGTCATCAAAACCAGGGGGGAGTCGTTAACCTGGGATAAATTTAGAAGAAACCTGTCTACTGTCTAAATGGTGACCGGCATGGAGGCGACGTGAACATAGTGCAGGCTTTTGTGTGGAACTTGGGAACCTACGACTTCGATGCTAAGGGAGAAATTCAAGTGGAGATCCCATAAGAATTAGAGTACCAATGCGAAGTATAGGGGCGGAACTGACCGTAGTAATGATGAAACTTCTGTAATGGAAGTGGAGTGAAGGGAATGTATTATCCAGTTTTAAATTTGGTCAACCAAAATGAGGGAGGAACTAAATGGAGAAAACAAAGCCGTTTAACATAACAAAGCAAAGTGTATGGGAAGCGTACAAAAGAGTAAAAGCAAATAAAGGGTCTGCTGGTGTAGACAAAGAATCTATCGAAGACTTTGAAAAGAATCTTAAGAATAATCTATATAAGATATGGAACCGAATGTCCTCGGGAACCTATTTTCCACCACCAGTAAGAGCGGTAGAAATACCCAAGAAAAATGGAGGTATAAGAATATTAGGAGTGCCGACAGTATCAGACAGGATAGCTCAAATGGTAGTAAAGATACACTTTGAACCAAAAGTAGAACCAATATTTCATCCAGACTCTTATGGGTATAGACCAATGAAATCTGCAATTGATGCAATTGCAATAGTAAGAAAAAGATGCTGGAGATATAACTGGGTTCTTGAGTTTGATATCAAAGGTCTGTTTGATAACATCAACCATGAGCTACTAATGAAAGCTGTAAGAAAACATACTAACTGTACATGGATACTGCTTTATATTGAAAGATGGCTAACAGCGCCACTTCAAGATAAGGATGGTAGCATAATAACGAGAACATCTGGGACCCCTCAAGGCTCGGTGATTAGTCCGGTCTTAGCGAATCTTTTTCTACACTATACCTTCGATAAATGGATGGAAATTAATTTTCCAAGCAATCCATGGGCACGTTATGCAGATGATGCGGTAGCACACTGCAAAACAAAATATGAAGCTGATAATCTATTGATAAAATTAAACCAAAGGTTTAAACAATGCGCATTAGAGCTACATCCGGAGAAAACACAAATAGTGTACTGTAAAGATGACGACAGGCGTGGGAATTATCCAATAACAAAGTTTGATTTTCTTGGATATACCTTTAGACCGAGAAGGTCTAAGAACAAGTATGGCAAATACTTTATAAGTTTCTTACCGGCAGCCAGTAATAAAGCTTGCAAAGCAATGAGGCAAGTTATAAGAAATTGGAGGATACATCTGAAACCAGATAAGGAAATAATAGATATAGCTATTATGTTTAATCCGGTTATAAGAGGGTGGATAAACTATTATGGATGCTTTTACAAATCAGCGCTATACACAGTTCTGCGTCATATGAATAAAGCATTAGTTCATTGGGCTAGAAGAAAATATAAGAAATTACAAAGACACAGAACAAGAGCAGAAAGATGGATGGGAAGAATTGCTAAGCAATTGCCAAAGTTATTTGCACATTGGCAAATGGGAATTCTGCCTACGGCTGGATGATGGGAGCCGGATGAGCTGAGAGGTTCAAGTCCGGTTCTGAGAGAGACTAAGGGTGAGATTCCCTTGGTCTACTTGCCGTGTAGCATGTTTTCAATACGAAGAAGATGCAAAAGCATATCATGAAGCATTAAAATGTAGACTAATGAAATTTGGACTGAGTATTGCAGAAGAAAAGACTAAAATTATTGAATTTGGTCGATTTGCAGAAGAACGAATAAAGCGTAAAGGTGGAAATAAGCCAGAAACATTTGAATTTCTTGGATTTACACATTACTGTGGTAAGAGCAGAAAAGGTAATTTTAAATTGAAATGGAAAACATCCTCGAAGAAATTTCGAGCCAAAGTTAATGATTTTAATAAATGGATAAAAGAAAATAGGAATCTTCCACTAGGTCTAATATTGGAAAAAGTAAATCAAAAACTAAGAGGGCATTATAATTATTATGGTGTTAGCGATAACTTGGATAACCTGCTTAAATATAAAAGGCAAATTATAAAAGTAATGTATTACTGGTTAAAGAAAAGAAGTCAACGAACTAAATTGAACTGGGATGAAATGTCACAATTATTAGAACATTACCCACTAGCAAATCCTAAACCTAATTCTTTAGTTAATCTAAATCCTATCTACGTGTGAATAGGTTCATATGGGGAGCCGGATGCCTTAATTGGGCACGTCCGGTTCTGAAAGGGGCGGTATCTGTAAAGATTACCGTCTACTTACCTAAAAAACAGTCACAAGACAGTATTTTCCATTTTTTTGCAAACTGTAAATCAAGAATGGATCTACTCAACTTGTGGCTGTTATGACGTTAAATAAGAATAATTAGCCACAAAACATTAAACTAATTTATCAATATTTCCTGACTGAATGTGTCGAATATTTGCTTGGATTTTTTCATCTGGCCAATTCCACCACTTAATTTTCAATAATTTTAAAATTATATCATCACTAAACCTTTTCTTTATAACTTTTGCAGGTATGCCTCCAACAATAGTATAAGGTGGAACATCATTAGTAACTATTGCTCTGGTTCCAATAATTGCACCATCACCGATTTTCACACCTGACATAATTATAGCGTCATAACCTATCCACACATCATTTCCAATTACAATATCTCCCTTATTATCCCAAGCATCTGTTATATGGCGGAGGTCTAAACCCCATTCCTCATAAAATATTGGAAATGTATAAGTAGATAGTGATTTCAGTGTGTGATTTCCACTTGTCATGAGAAACTTCGCTTTACATGCAATTGAACAAAACTTCCCAATTATTAAATTATCATTGTTTACAGGATACTGATATAATACATTATTTTTTTCAAAATCCCTTGGATCATTATAATAATCATTATATATTGTATAATCTCCAACTTTTATATTATCTCTTGTAATTACATTTTTAAGATATATTGTTTGGTAATCGTTACTTCTTGGATATACTTTATTTGTATTTGGAATAGTCATATTTAACTCTCTCCTTTGTATTTTATGCTAATTTTCTGACTATCCCATTATTACAATACATTTCTTCATAGAATCACTCCTAAAATAATCCTTATTTTTTAATTTATGCTCTATTATACTATTTTCAAGGGCATATTTCTACTTATGTCGTATTTAATTACCAAGACGAATTAATTTATTAAGTGTATTATACCATTATGAAATCAATTATTGACATTTCTTAGAGTTGATAAAAATTAAACTTCTCATCCATTTTTTGTCTTAACGTGGGTTTTGTCGGAAATGTTGGCTGTACCCCATAGCCATCAAGCTAAAAATAAATATATAAAAAATTCGCCCCCATTTATAAAAAATAGTACAATAATAAAAAATTCAGTTTTTTATGAAGGGGGTTTAAAAAATCACAAAAGAAAAATTAATGGTGCAAAATGAAATTAAGCATTTATCAAAACATTTACTAAAATATTTTTCCAAAGAAGAAATTGAAAAGATAGCTAGAAAGGTTGGATTTGTACAAAGAGAAGGTAAATTAAAAGCATGGCAGTTTCTTTATTTATGTGCATTTTCACAACTTGATGTATCAAAAGATACACTTGTAACAATGAGCGCTAATCTAAGCTCAAAGACAAAAACAACAGTAAGCAGCCAAGCAATAGATCAGCGTTTAAATGACAAAGCAGTAGAGTTCTTAAAAGAAGTATTTACAAGGCTTTTAAACAGTGTAAAGCTTACAAATTCAAATATACTTACCATGTGGGATTCGCATTTTAAAAGAATACGAATAGTGGATTCTACAGCATTTCAAGTTCCAGAAATATATAGAAGTGTATATCCAGGTTCCGGAGGAAGTTCACAGCCTTCCGGCGTAAAGATACAGCTTGAATATGAATTAAAATCAGGAAACTTTATGCACATAGATGTAGGACCTGGAAGTGGAAATGACAATACATTTGGAAGTAAAATAAAAGATACATTTAAGGCTGGAGATCTTTCATTAAGAGATCTGGGATACTTTAATTTTAAAGATTTTGAGGATATGGAGAATAAAAAATCTTTTTATGTTTCAAGGCTTAAACCTAATATAGCTGTTTATGTAAAAAATGAAAATGTGGAGTATCTTAAAAATGGACAGCCAAGGAAATCAACTATTTATAAAAGGGTGTTTTTAAAAGATGTGGCAAATGAAATGCAAGAAGGTGAAATTAAGGAAATACCAGATGTATTTGTTGGAAGAACTGAAAAGCGCAAAGTAAGGCTCGTCATCTATAGACTTACCAAAGATCAGCTTAAAGAAAGGAAAGAAAAAGTTTTTAAAAATGCTAAAAAGAAAGGGATTAAGAAAAGTGCTAATACAATTAGTTTGATGGGAATAACAATATACATTACTAATATATCAAATGATATATTGTTTACAAAACAAATACATGAGATTTATTCATTAAGGTGGCAGATTGAACTAATATTTAAGATATGGAAGTCAATATTTCATATATCTAATGTAAAACCAGTAAGGATTGAGCGATTTAAATGCCAGTTGTATGGTAAGCTCATTTTACTAGTTTTAAGTTCCATAGTGATATTTAAAATGAGATCTGAACTCTTAAAAAAGAAGAAGTTTGAGGCAAGTGAAATCAAAACTGCAGAAATAGTACATGAATATGTTGAAGAACTTTATTTTAGCTTTATGACACCTTCAAATAATTCTAAAGTTTTAATAAGAATATATAACTGCATATGTAAAAACGGACGGAAATCACACCGTAAGGACAAAAATACCTTTTTTGACATTCTTGGAGTCTCCTACAGCCATCAAGAAAGAAGGTGTAAAACCGCCGCATAAAACAATTTTATTATACTATAATTTAAAGTTCGTGTCTTCAAAAAAATTATGAATACAGGAGCTATTTTGATATGCAAAAAATCATATTAAAATAGCGTTTATGTTAAAATTTGTAATGAAGTAAACTGGTTTTACCTTAATCTCTTACACTAATTGATTTAATACATTATTCTCGTTTCTTAGCTTGATGGCTATGGGGTACTACCCCAAATAATAATGTACTCTTACAATACACCATTGAATCTTATGAAAAGAAAGAATGAT
Source organism: Clostridium pasteurianum BC1 (assembly GCF_000389635.1). Classification (NCBI taxonomy): domain Bacteria; kingdom Bacillati; phylum Bacillota; class Clostridia; order Eubacteriales; family Clostridiaceae; genus Clostridium; species Clostridium pasteurianum. The sequence goes on along the minus strand of NC_021183.1, from coordinate 4,740 downwards.
TGGTAAAATATAGTGCTTATTCAGAACTAAATACTATTTAATATGACTTAGCTTGATGGCTATGTTGCCTTACCCCAATATATAAAAAACCAACAATTTTTTGTTGGCTTTTTATTATTTAGAATAATATACTATACATGTATATTATATTAAAATTAAGTATTAATAATATTTTTTAAATTTTACTCTTGATAAATCTTTCACATAAGCCAGTATAGCAAATATGCCTACTACACCTAATACAAGAGCTACTATAGTAATGCATACCATAGCAGTTATAGCAAGTTTATCACTCATTCAGCCACCTCCTTTGTTGTCAGTCCCATAACAGCTTTCCATTGCGGAGATAAATAACCCGAAAGGTAGCAACCTAAATACTATTTATCTTCTAAAAATATTATATCATATTGAAAGTAATTAATATAAGCAGAATCTGTATATTATCTATTATATTTTTTCATGTATTCAACTAAGGCCATACTCATGAGATCTTGCTTTGTGAATGGCTGTTTTTTTACAAAGTCATTAAACTTATTTAGAACTTTTTTATATACAGTAAAAGAACGTGTCCAGATTTCTCCATCTATCCATTCTGAATCTATTGTTATCTCTGGTATGTCAATTATATCTTTTCTATTTTTCTGATCTTCTACCCATTTTAAAGCCTCATTAATCTGATCATCTTTATCTTTATAATCTTTATACCATTCTAACATGTTTATAACATCTTTCTGTAGCTTGGCATTTATAACATAATTATAACTATTTTTAATCTGTTTATCTTCAACAGTTGTTGTTGTGTTATCTTTTAAACATAAAGAACTATTTTCTTTTTCTATTCTTTTAGGCTCAATTCCTTTAGGTGTTATATTTGTAATATTTTTAGAACTGTTAAGTCTAATAGTAGGTTCATTAGCTGTTTTAGATGACTTTACCAATATGTTATTATTATGTGATGTTATAACATATTGGTAAGTTTCCTTAGAAAAACTATATCCAGCTTTATTAAATCTGTCTCTAAGTGTTGATTTTGGAATGCCAATATCTTTACAGGTCTTATTAAAAGATGATCCGTGCATAAGATGGTCGTTTATATATTTTATTTGTGCTGTTATATCTTTTTTATCAAAATTAATTTTATCCATTTAATCACCGCCCACTTTTTATAATTCTATGTATATATTTAATTTCCTTTATATTTTAAAGTATATCTTAAAATTAATAAAAAACGCATATCTAAATGTAAAATTTTTACAAAATTAAAGGATATTATTTTTTTATGTAGAATATATTAGTATGCACATACAATGTATGTCTAAATGTATGTCTAAAATATAAAAAAATTTATAAAATCTATTGACTGTATGTCTATTTAGACATACAATAGACATACAGAGTAAATTTTAATTTAGGAGGAATTATATATGAGTTCGGTAGTAATATCACTTGATCCAGGTAAAGATACAACGAAAGTTATGGGGGTTGTCTTAGGTAATAATTTAAAGTTAGATGGAGCTAAACCAAAACATTTTTTATCAAGAATGTATGATCTTACAGATGGATATATTGACGTAGAAGGTGATGATTCTCATAAAGTAGTATTTGATGAAGGAGAATATATTGTAGGAAAACAAGGTGGAGAAAGAAAGAATTTTGAGACTTCTAAAGAGAATCTATTACATAAAATATGCTCTTATGTTTCAATAACTCAATATTTACAACCTGGAACCAAGGACAATAAGGTATATCTTGTGTTAGCTTGTCCTATTACTGTTCTTTCAAATGAAGATGCTAAACAGAGTTATAAAAGTTTTATTAAAGGTGATGGAGTAATTAAAATAAATGTAGATGATAATGATTTTGAATTTGAAATTGCAGAGATAATGCTTAAAGCAGAAGGCAGCGGAGTACGTTATCTTACTCCTGAACTATTTACTGATAAAAAAGTTGGAGTAATAGATTTTGGAGGACAAAATATGACATTTACACTATTCACAGATGGTTCTTGTGCAAATCCACAAAAGGATAGGTTTGCTGAAGATTTCCTTGGAGCTGTACAATTGATAAACTATGTATCAGATGCATTAACAGATCATAACAAAAAGGGGAATAGAGTTAATGTTAATGTTGCTGAAGAAGCTTTAGATCGTGGATATGGTTTAGATTTTGGTAAAAAAGATGAAACTACAGTAGAATATATAAAGAAAGCTAAAATTAGATTCTTTGATGAAGCATGTGAACAAATAGCAAGACATGGAATTTCTCTTAGAGATTTAGATACAGTTATATGTGTTGGTGGTACCACACAACATTTAACAGATGAAATAACAGATAAACTTCCAAATAGCATGATAGCAACTAATTCACAATTTACTACTGTAGAAGGTTTATTTAAAATAGCAGTAAAAAAATATGGAAAAGCTATTTAAGGGCGTGATTTAATGGCCAAAAGAGAAGGTTCTTTTACATTTACATTTTCAAAGCGTAATAATGATGTAAAAGAAATAATTGCAGCAAAGAAAAAAGAAAATAAAGATTTTGTAACTACAGATTACATGTGCGAAGCTGTTAGATTTTACGAAAAGTATGGTAAGAATAATGCTGATTTGAGAAATTTAGTTGTTGAAATAATGCGTCAGGAATTACCAAATGCATATGTCCCTACTGCAGAAGAAATTGATAATACTTCTTCTCATATATTTGATGCTAGTTTCAATGGAAATATAAATGATATTGATGAAAGCTGCTTAGAAGAAGATTAAACAAGAGGTAAAAAGGTAATTTTTTAAAATTAATAAAATTTGAATGCACAAACCATCTCTATGTTATAAATGTGGTCTGTGCATTTGTTTACATATTATTAGTTTACATAATTTACATTATGTAATATGCAATTTATGTAAACCTAACTACCGATACATACCAACATGGAGTAATACCAGCAAACGCGTTACCAGGGGCAAAGTAGATACTATTATATGTTAATTGTCACGCATAATTAGATTTATATTGTATATATCTTATATCTTCAGTAAATTAAATGATCGTTTATTTTATTCAATTTACTGAAGTTACTTTGCACTTCATAACACGTTTGCTGGTACTGGGCCATATAAGAAAAGTATAATAGAAGTAATCATTAAGAATAATACTACTAGATGTAATGGAAGTGGTCAACGTAGGTACGAAGTTGACAAGGTGTCCATTATATCTAGTAGTCGTTAAAGTGCTTCTATTTTGCTTTGTTTAGATTTCTCTCCAACTCTGTCTAGCTCTTCTTTATCCCAACCTAAAAGCTTTTTTTCAAGTTCAGTGTAATCATATTGTCTTTGCTCATAATCATTAAAGTGTGTTTTAGGTGTATTATTCATAGGTTCTTGAAAAATTCCTGGTTTAACCATGCTTATCATAGTTCCTATAAAGTTTTCTACTTTTCTAGCTTTAAAGTGATTATAAACCTTTGATATAAGCTCTATATTACTATTTGAGCTATCATATATTTTTTTTGCTTCAAGGGACGTAATCTTATGGTCATACATTACCTTTTTAACTTTTTCTATATATTCTTCTTTCTCTTCCTTTTCACTTTCAATTTGCGCTGCCATATAGTTTACATCTTTATTATTTGATTTTATGTGAAATTTAAGTGCCGTGACTTTTCTACCTGTTTTTATTTCTTCAAAATCAAAACATATATCTGTTTTTGAACAAAGTTCCCTTTTAGCTTGTACTATTATTCTGTTTTTAAAATTTTGATATATTAAATACGAACCTGTATCGGCTTTTAGTATTTTCCTTAGCTCATCTACTTTTATTTCTGCAACTTTTTTAAATTCATTGCTTTTTAAAATTTCATACATTCTTATTGAATATTTTCCTTTAAGCTCTAATACGTTTTTTAATCTATAACTAGTATAAAACTCTTTTAGCCCTAACATATACGGCTTAAGTTTAGGACTAAATTCTAATTCAATTTTACCCGAACCTTTTTCATATTCAGCACTAGAAAGCCAAGCAACTTGTATTATTTTCTTATCTTGTTTTATTTCAAGTACTTTTTGCATAAGTTCTTTAGTTATTTTAGGAATTTCAGTATATTTAGATTTATCTTCAACGCCTAACAGCTCTTTAAAATCTTTTATACTGAATTCATAAGATTTAAAATTCTCATCTGTAGGCTGTACCAAGCTAGCTAATGTTAATATAATTCTTTGTTCTTGTAAACTTAAATCATAACTTGATGTTATTAATGTATTTGATTTTGTAACTAAATAATTTTCATTCATAATATACCTCCATATAAATATAATACCATACATATAATACTAATACAACTAATATGTATATGTATTAGTTGGGTATAGAAATGTATTATTTAAAAATATGAAGATATATTATTAGGTATAGAAATGTATTATTTAAGAGTATGAAGATATATTATTTAGGTATGAAGATGTATTATTTAGGTATGGAAATGTATTATTTAAGGGTATGGAAATGTATTATTTAGGTATGGAAATGTATTATTTAGGTATGGAAATGTATTATTTAAGGGTATGAAGATGTATTATTTAGGTATGGAAATGTATTATTTAAATTTGTAAAGCACTGATACCACTAACATACAAGACTATGCTAAACATATAAAACAATATATATAAAACAAATAAAACAAATAAAACAACAAACTGTATTGTTGTTTTTGTTTTATTTAAATAATTATTTTTTATATTTGTATTG